>JAODMA010000109.1 GCA_025464545.1 Arthrobacter sp.
GCCAGCTGGGAAATCAGCGAGGCACTGCTGCCGTTCCTGGAAACCGTGATTTCAGGTCCCGAGGCGTGGACCTCGGACGAGACGATCCACCGCGCCATAGAAATCCGCGACGGCGCGGTCCTGAACCCGGACGTTCTGCAGTTCCAGCAGCGGGAGCCGGCGTACCCGCATCTGCCCACAACGGGCTTGCGGTTCCGCACTGTTCCCGGATTTCCGCTGCGAAAGTGGACAGCCGCTGCGTGGATCCACGTAGCGGCTGTCCGAAAAGGGTGCGGAAGGCTACGATGCGGTGCCTGCCGGGCGGCTGCCCCCAGCCCGGACGATCCTCACCAGGCGGCGCCGGTCCTTCAGATCGACCTTGAGCATCAACTGGTCGCGGCGTGCCAGCACGACGCCGATCGTCGCGGCTGCCAGGGTTGGCACGCCGCCGGATACGAGAATGGCCGCGTGCGGGTCGACGTGCTCGGCCAGCCAGCCGATCAGCGGCCCGCCGATCGCCTGTCCGCCGATCAGCACCATGATGTAGAGGCTCATAACCCGCCCGCGGATAGCCATGTTGGAGCTGATCTGGACGAGTTGGTTGGCCGCGGTCAGGAACATCAGGCACCAAAAACCTGCCAGGACCATGGCCGCGCCGAACCACAGCAGGGACGGTGCCGCGGCGGACAGGCAGAGCATGAGTCCGTACATTCCTGCACCCAGCATCACCGAGCGAAGCCTCAGCTCACGTCGGCGGGCGGAAGTGACGGCCCCGGCCAGCGCACCCAGTGCCACCAACGCGTTCAGCAGGCCGTAGCCGCCGGCCCCGACGTCGTACACCTGGTCCGCGAAGGCGGCCAGCAGCACCGGCAGGCCCATCGCGAACACCGCGATGAAACCGGCCATGAGCCAGGGCCAGTAAATGGTCGGTTTGCCCAGGGCGTAGCGCAATCCCTCCCGGAGCATGCCCTTCCGCTTTGGAACGGGGGCGCTGGTCTGCAGTTCATCCTTCCGCAGGGTGAGGAGCATGGCGACCGTGGAGCAGCACGCGACGGCGTTTGCGGCGAAGGCCCACCCGGCGCCTACCGCAGTGAGCAGCACCCCGGCGAGCGCCGGGCCGATCAATCCGCCGAGCTGAAAGGTTGTGGAGTTCACGCTGATGGCGTTCCGCAGGTACCGCGGACCGACGAGCTCGTTGACGAAAACCTGGCGCGCCGGCTGGTCCAACACTGTGACAAACCCGAGTGCCAGCGCAATCCCGTAGACATGCCAGACTTCGATCCGCTGGGTGAGGGCCAGGACCGCGAGGACCGCCGCGAGCAGGGCGGCCGCCGACTGGCACAGCATCAGGATCCTGCGTTTCGCGAAGCGGTCGGCCATCATCCCCGCCCAAGGTCCGAAAAACAGCGAAGGCAGGAACTGCAGCGCCACGGTGATCCCGACGGCGGTGACGGAGCCGGAGAGCTGGAGCACCAGCCAGTCCTGGGTGATCCGCTGCATCCACAGCGCAATCACCGCGATGAAGTGGCCGATTGCGAAGATCCGGAAATTGCGGACCTTCAAGGAAATGAAGGTGTGGCGCCAGGGCAGGCGCTCCTGGACGGCGGCGATCGGCTGGGTAGTTGTGTCGGGCAAGTCAGTCACATTGGCCGGTAAGGGCGGAGGGGGTGCCACGGGAAAGTCCTCTGGGAAGCGGGGGCGCGGGATTCCTTAACGCTAGGCTGGACCGAATCAATTGCGGAAGGTTATTGACCGCATAACTCGCATTACGGATCGCAATGGCCGGCAACGGTTGACTCCCCGGGAGGCTGCATGTTTGACCCTGCCCAGCTCCGCTCTTTCCTGGCCGTGGCCGAAACCCTGAGCTTCACCAAGGCCGCCGAACGGCTGGGGCTGGCCCAGCCCACCGTGAGCCAGCACGTCCGGAAGCTTGAGGCCGCTTCGAAGCGGGTCCTGGTGGCGCGCGACACCCGCGACGTCAGCCTGACCGACAACGGCGACGCCATGGCCGGTTTCGCGCGGAGCATCCTCTCCGCCCACGACGCCGCTGCGCGCTACTTCTCCGGATCGGCCATGCGGGGTCGGCTGCGCTTCGGCACGGCGGATGATCTGGCGATCACCGGGCTCCCGAGGATCCTCAGGGAGTTCCGTCAGATTTACCCGCAGATCAACCTGGAACTGACGGTGGGGCAAAGCGACCAGCTCTACAAACGGCTCAACGCGGGCCAACTGGACCTCGTCTTCGTCAAATGGGTGGCCGGAGCCAGGGACGGCACCGTGGTGCAGCAGGATTCCTTCGCCTGGGTGGGCCTGGAGCAGACCGCGCTTGACCCCGCCGACCCCGTGCCCCTGATCGCCTACCCGTCGCCGAGCCTGAGCCGGAAGCTTGCCATCGATGCGCTCGAATCCACCGGTCGGACGTGGCGCATCACCTGCACCACACGCCAGATCAGCGGGGTGCTCGCGGCTGTCCGGGCGGGCATCGGCGTCGCGGTGATGCCGTCCTCGCTGGTCCCGGACGATCTGAAGATCATCACCCGCCGCTTCGACCTGCCGCCCGTTGGCGACGTCGACTTCACCCTCATCCGCAACCCGCTGGCCAATGCCGAGGTAATCGACGCCCTCACCCAGGCCATCGCGGGGCGGACGCTCAAGCGTTCCGCCTGACCCGCCGTCGGCCCGCCATGCCCGGTCCAGACCGGACTTCTGAGTACTTGCGCTGCACCTACTTGGACGGGTGTACTTACGCAGGCCATTGATCACCCGCAGTGCGTGGCCTATCCTGAAAACGTTGAAGGTCAAGAAGAGGCCCATGACAACGATTCGAAAACGAACGCTCCGCCGCGGCCTTGCCGTACGGCAGCCACACCGGAAGCGTTCGGGATAGGCCGACAATGACGCCAGCCATAAACCACCCCCATGCGACCGCACCTTCGGATGTCGCCCTGAAGCCGATGCGTCCGCTGACGCCGGCCACGCGCCGCGGCGCCGCCGCCCAACACCCCAGCCGGGGCCGCCGCGACGTACACCCGATCTCCCTGGCGGATGCCGACTACGCCAGTAGCCCTTACTGCGAACGTTGCGGTACCGACGAATTTATCTACTTGGAGACCTTCGTGCCGGCCACCCACCGTCGGGACGGATCCGTCAGTCGGCTCGGCGAGGTCACCTATTTCTGCTCCGGTTGCGACGACTTCTCCGCCCACGCGGTGCCGGCTTCCTGGGTGCCGCCCGGCTGGTACTTCGGCTGACGCCGGGGAAGCCCGGTCAACGAGCCGCTTAGAGCCCTGAGCCGGGCGGCCACCATTGGAGGGTGGCCGCCCGGCTCAGTTTGTTTGTTCTGCTTGCGGCGTCTCTAGATCAGGCTGTCTGAGAGGTGGTTGGGGGTGCCGAAGCGGTGCGCCGTGATGCTGATGGCCTGTTCATGCAGGAACGGCAGCAACTCAACGCGGCCGGCCTCGGTGACCGGGTGGGAGTAGACCGCGAGGTCCGGACGCCCGCCGGTGGCTTCGGCCAGCTCCTTCGAGTTCCCGCCGATAAGCCGGATCCGGCCCCCGGACAGCTGGCCCGCGTCGGCGAGCCTGCCGGCTGATGCCAGCCACTCGGCGTCCTTCTCCACGCTGACGTCGATACCGAGACCGGACAGGACAGTGCGCAGCGGAACGGGAAGTTCGACGGCGGTGGACACCGTCACCAGGGACCCCGCCTGCACGCCGGCAGCGACGGTCCGAACCAGGTGGGCGAGCGGTTCTCCTTCGGCTAGGCGGACCGTCACCGGCAGCGCCCGGTACCGGAAGATGTTGCGTTCCGCGCCCAGGCCGGAGACGTCCTTGGCGGTGCCGAACTCCTTGGCCCAGGCCGCGGCATCGGAGGCGAGCGCCCGTCGAAGCAGCTCCAGCTCGTCGGCGGCCAGGAAGCCCTTGGCCGCGTTCTCGATCCGGCGGACACCGGAGTGCGCCGGGGTGGCGCCGGCCGTGCTGGCCTTGCTGGTCCAGTGGCCGAGGCCGACGAGGTAGTTCGGCCCGCCGGCCTTGGTGCCGGCACCGACGGCGGACTTCTTCCAGCCGCCGAAGGGCTGGCGCTGCACGATGGCACCGGTGATGCCGCGGTTGACGTAAAGGTTGCCCGCCTGCACGGTGTCCAGCCAGATGCCCAGCTCTTCGGCGCTGAGGGAGTGCAGGCCGGAGGTGAGTCCGTAGTCAATCTGGTTCTGGATGGCGATGGCGTCTTCCAGGGTCTCCGCGGTCATCACGCCGAGCACGGGACCGAAGAATTCGGTGAGGTGGAAGTAGGACCCGCGCCGCACTCCGAAGCGGACGCCCGGGCTCCACAGCCTGCCGGTTTCATCCAGCTTCTTCGGCTCAACGGCCCAGCTCTCGCCTTCGCCCAGAGTAGTAAGGGCGTTGAGGAGCTTGCCGTTGGCTGGCTCGATGATCGGGCCCATCTGGCTTGTCGGATCCTCGGGGTAGCCGACCTTCAGCGAGGTGACGGCGTCGATCAACTGGTTGTGGAAGCGCTTGGACTTCGCCACGGATCCGACAAGGATCACAAGCGACGCTGCGGAGCACTTCTGGCCGGCATGGCCGAACGCGGAGTACGCAACGTCCTTGGCCGCGAGATCCAGATCGGCGCTGGGCGTGACGATGATGGCGTTCTTGCCGCTGGTTTCAGCCAGCAGCGGCAGGTCGGGGCGGAAGGAACGGAACAGCTCGGCCGTCTCATAGCCGCCGGTCAGGATGACGCGGTCCACCGCGGGGTGGGAGATCAGCTGCCGGCCGAGCTCGCGTTCGCCCAGCTGGACCATGGTGAGCACGTCGCGGGGCACGCCGGCCTCCCAGAGGGCCTCGATCATGACGGCACCGCTACGGCGGGCCTGCTTGGCCGGCTTGATGACGACGGCGGAACCGGCAGCAAGGGCAGCCAGGGTGGAGCCGGCCGGGATGGCCACCGGGAAGTTCCACGGCGGGGTCACTACGGTGAGCTTCGCGGGGACAAACGTGGCGCCGTCGACGTCGTCGAGCTTGCGGGCGGACTCCGCGTAGTAGTGCGCGAAGTCAACAGCCTCGCTGACCTCGGGGTCGCCTTGGTCGATGGTCTTGCCGGTCTCGCTGGCCATGACCTCCAGCAGTTCCGCGCGGCGCGATTCCAGCACGTCACCCGCCCGGTGCAGGATCTCGGCGCGCTCAGCACCGGAAAGGGCGCCCCAGGCCTTGCCCTTTTCCACCGCGGTGTCGATCACTGAGTTGAGGGTCTGCTCATCGTTGATGGTGGCGGCTTCCACGGCCGCGTTCCCGAGGGTGGAGGAGCTGACCCGCTTCAGGATAGCGCGGCCCCATGCCCGGTTGGCGGGCAGCGAGGGGTCGGTGTCCGGGGTGTTCTCGAAGGAGTCGTCCGGCATCGGCGCGGCCGGGAGGCTGCGGTTCTGCTGGCGGTTCGGTGGCGGAACCGCGTCGTCGAGCTTGGCGAGGGAGGCGAGGAAGCGCTGCTTTTCGCGCTCAAAGAGGCTTTCGTTCTCGCTGAGTTCGAAAACGGCGGACATGAAGTTGTCCTGGCTGGCACCTTCTTCGAGGCGGCGGATCAGGTACGCGATCGCAACGTCGAATTCGGCGGGGTGGACCACCGGTGTGTAGAGCAGGAGCGAGCCGACGTCTTTCTTGACGGCTTCGGCCTGGCCCTGGGCCATGCCGAGGAGCATTTCGAACTCGATTCCGGACGCCACGCCGCGCTGCTTGGCCAGCAGCCAGGCGAAGGCGATGTCGAAGAGGTTATGGCCGGCGACGCCGATCCGGATGTTTTTGATCCGGTCCGGGTGCAGCGAGTAGTTGAGAACGCGCTTGTAGTTGGTGTCCGAATCCTGCTTGGTGCCCCAGGTGGCGAGCGGCCAATCATGCAGGGAGGATTCGACCTGCTCCATCGGCAGGTTGGCGCCCTTGACGACGCGGACCTTGATGGCCGCTCCGCCGTCGGCACGGCGGGCGGCGGCCCAGTCCTGCAGCCGGATCATCGCGGAGAGGGCGTCCGGGAGGTAGGCCTGCAGCACGATGCCGGCCTCGAGGTTCTTGAATTCCGGCTTGTCCAGGATCCGGGTGAAGACCGTGATGGTCATGTCCAGGTCCTTGTATTCCTCCATATCCAGGTTGATGAACTTCGCCTTGGGGAAAGAGGCGGCGCGGATGAAGAGCGGCGTCAGCTTCTCGACGACGTGCTCCACGGCCTCATCAAAGGCCCAGGCGGAGTGCGGGGCGACTGTGGAGGAGACCTTGATGGAGACGTAGTCGACGTCGGGGCGGGACAGCAGCGTGTGGGTGCCCTCGAGCCGGCGGGATGCCTCGTGTTCGCCGAGGACCGCCTCGCCGAGGAGGTTGACGTTCAGCTTGATCCCGTCCTTGCGGATCTTGGCGATCGCCGGACCCAGCTTGACGTCGGTGGCGTCGACGATCAGGTGGCCGACCATTTCGCGCAGCACGCGCCGGGCGATCGGGATGACCACCTGCGGCAGGACCGGGGCCATGGTGCCCCCGAGGCGGACGGCGCTGCGCATGTACCACGGCAGGAAGGCCGGGACCTTGGGGGCCAGGGCCGCGAGGTTGCGGGCGGCGACCTGCAGGTCTTCGGGGCGGACGACGCCGTCGACGAACCCGACAGTGAAATCGAGGCCGTTCGGGTCCTTCAGGACCCCCGCGAGCTGCTCGGCGGATGCATCAACGGGCACCTGCGCGGCTTCGGTGAGCCAGTGGCGGACCAGCGCGATGGTGTCCTCCGCGAGGGCGGCGGCCTCCAGCACCGGGGAGCCTTCCGAAACGGCCGCGTGCTCGGCTGTGGTGCCGGTGTTCGCGCGCAAGTCCGTTGAGATGTTGGTCATGGCGGCTTCTCGTTCTTTCTCGAAATGTGGACCGTTCTTAGACTCAGTATGCGACCGGATTTTCATAAGATAAAGCGATGTTTACTGAGCAATACAGGTAAGAAAAACCAACTCTTTGAACGGGTCCTTAAACTCCGCTGCGCTATCACTTCCGGCTCCCAAAACCTGCAGGGGGAGCCGGAAGTGATAGCGCAACGGAATGAGTAGTTGATGCTCGGCTAGCCGACGGGTCGGTGCATCTCCACCGCCTCTTCATGCCGGGGGCTGTCCGGGTTCATCAGGGAATGCCTGCGGCCGTAGCCGAAGTAGATCACCAGACCGATCACGAGCCAGACGCCGAAGCGCAGCCAGGTCTCCCAGTGCAACTGGAACATCAGGAACGCGGAGGACAGGACACCGAAGGCGGGCACCAGCGGCATCAACGGCAGGCGGAAGGTCCGTGGGGCATCGGGCTTCTTGTACCGGAAGACGATCACGGCCAGGCACACCACCACGAAGGCGGCCAGGATGCCGATGTTGGTCAGGTCGGCCACGGCCTTGATCGGGAACACGCCGGCCAACACGGCGGAAGCGACGCCGGCGATCCAGGTGACGCGCTGGGGCGTGCCGTGACGGTCCGTCTTGGAGAACCAACCGGGGAGCAGGCCATCGCGGCTCATCGAGAACCAGACGCGGGTTACGCCGAGAAGGAAGGTCAGCATCACGGTGAGGATGGAGAGCACCGCGAACACGGAAATGATCGTCGCGATCACGGGCAGGCCCACCCCTGTGAAGGCGGAGGCGAACCCGGCCGTGGGATCGATGTCCCGGTAGTTCTGCATGCCGGTGAGCACCAGGGTCGCCGCCACATAGAGGAGCATCGCAATGACCAGGGAGAGGAGGATGGCCTTGGGCATGTGCTTCTTGCCGTCTGTTGCTTCCTCGGCTGCCGTACTCATGGCGTCATAGCCGAACACTGCGAAGAACACGGTAGCGGCACCCGCGAAGACCGGGCCGATTCCGCTGGGCATGAAGGGGTTGTAGTTGTCGGCGTTGATGTAGAAGATGCCCAGTCCAATGATGAACAGGATCAGGACGACCTTGATGGCCACGGCAACAAGCTCAAAACGGCCGAAGGTCTTGGTGCCGCGGGAGAGGATCCAGGTCACGATCAGGCAGACGACAATAGCCGGAACATTGACGATGCCGCCCCTGCCCTCGTCCGCCGTCGAGGCCATCCAGAGCGGCATTTCAATCCCGATCCCGGAGAGGAACGCGCCGAAGTAGCCGGATATGCCAATCGCCACCACGGCAACGATGGCGATGTATTCCAGCAGCAGGTCCCAGCCGATGAACCAGCCGATGACTTCACCCAGGGCCACGTAGCCATAGGTGTAGGCCGACCCCGCACGCGGGATCATGCCGGCAAATTCCGCGTAGGACAAAGCGGCCGCCGCGGAAGCCAGACCTGCAATCAGAAAGGAAAACAGGACCGCGGGACCCACGCCGGGTTCCGTTTCGCTGCCGTGGGCCACAAGGCCCGCGAGGGAGAAGATGCCGACGCCGATAATGCCGCCGACGCCGATCGCTGTCAGCTGCCAGAGGCCAAGGCTTTTGAAGAGTCCGCTGTGTTTGTTTTCCACCTCGATGTCATCAATCGGTTTCTTCCGCATGATCGACTTGGTCAAATCTTGTGCACTCATCAGGGTCTCCTGCTCAGGTGGCGCCCATCCATCCACCCTGTGATGGGGGTTACTAAGAACAACAGTATGCAAGCCCAATTGCATTAGATAAAGTGAATTCTCCTAATCAATAACCGTTAGAATTCACAAAGGACCACGATGCTCGACGTCCGACGTTTGCGCCTGTTGCGCGAGCTGAAAATCCGCGGCACGCTGGCCGAGGTCGCCGAGGCGCTCCAGTACAGCCCGTCGTCGGTCTCCCAGCAACTGGCGCTGCTGGAAAAGGAGGCCGGGGTCGAGCTTTTGCGGAAGACCGGCCGACGCGTCCAGCTCACACCACAGGCCGAAGTGCTGGTGGCGCACACGGCCCAATTACTGGAGACACTGGAGCAGGCGGAGGCGGACCTGGCGGCGTCGCTCACCACGGTGACCGGGACCGTGCGGATTGCCGTCTTCCAGTCGGCGGCCCTGGCCCTCATGCCCGACGCGTTGACGCGGATGTCGTCCAGTTACCCGGAGGTCCGGATCGAGATGACGCAGCGCGAACCCGAAACCGCCCTCCATGAGACCTGGGCGCGGGACTTCGACCTGGTCATCGCGGAGCAGTATCCCGGCCATGCCGCGCCCCGGTACGCCGAGCTGGACCGCATCCGCCTCACGGGCGACGCGATCAGGCTCGCGGTTCCGCCGACGTCGCCCGAGCGGCCGGCCATCAGCTCCCTCGGCGACACAGCGGGAATGGCTTGGGTCATGGAGCCGCGCGGTGCGGCGTCGCGGCACTGGGCCGAACAGGCCTGCCGCAGCGCGGGCTTCGAACCCGACGTCCGCTTTGAAACGGCGGACCTGCAGGCGCAAATCCGGTTGATCGAATCGGGCAACGCTGTGGCCCTGATGCCTGATCTGGTCTGGACGGGGCGGGGAACCACGGCCCAGCTGATCCGCCTGCCCGGTGATCCGCACCGGACGGTCTTCACCTCCGTGCGCCGCTCCAGCGCCAAGCGGCCCGCCATTCTGGCCGCTCGGGAAATCCTGGCCGAGACTGCCGCATCCATCTCCCCCGCCACCGTGTCGGCGCCCGACTGAGCTGCCGGTGTTCCCTGGCTCACAGCGCGGGGGACCCGCCGGCGCTAGACTGGTTCCGTTATGAATCGCACAATATTCAAGTCCAAGATCCACCGCGCCACGGTCACCCACGCGGACCTGCACTACGTCGGCTCCGTCACCGTGGACCTGGATCTGCTCGAGGCCGCGGACATTCTCCCCGGTGAGCTCGTGGCAATTGTCGACGTTACCAACGGCGCCCGGCTGGAGACTTACACGATCGCCGGCGAGCGCGGTTCCGGTGTGATCGGAATCAACGGTGCGGCCGCCCACCTCATGCACGAGAACGACGTCGTCATCCTCATCACCTACGCCCAGATGACCACGGAAGAGGCCAATGCGTACTCCCCGCGCGTGGTCCATGTGGATAAGGACAACAAAATTGTGCAGATCGGCAATGACCCTGCGGAGGATGGCCACACGCCAGGGCTGATGCGGCCGCCGCACGCGCTGAACAACGCCACCGTAAACTGACAGCCGCGGTCTGGCGCGCTTCCGGCGTAACAGGCGCCCGGAATTATTAAAGCTGATTACTCTGGGTAGGTGACAGCCACCCATTCCCGGCCCTCGACGCGTCGGACCGCCGCGTGCTAGGGGTGCTGGCCGGCTTCTTCGTGGTCTGGTTCATCATCCTGGTGGGCATGTTCGTGGGCCGGCGCGGAATTCTCGGTGAGAACGCGCGCTCCGTGCTCAGTGCGCTGACGTTCTTCGTCGCCAGCCCCGCCCTGCTGTTCGAAACGCTCAGTAAGGCGAAACTCCAGGACGTCTTCGCCGCGCCGCTGCTGGTGGCGGCGGTGGGTGCCGTCGCGACGGCCGGAATCTACTTCGGGATTGTACGGTTCCTGCTCAAACGGCCCCTGCCGGAGTCGCTGATTTCGTCGATGAGCGCGTCGCTGGCCAATTCCGCCAATCTGGGCATTCCAATCGCTGTGTACGTGCTCGGCAGTGCCAGCTATGTGGCGCCGCTGCTGATTTTCCAGCTCGCCTTTTTCACCCCGATCTTCCTGATTGCCCTGGACGCCACCACCAGCACGCACCGGACCACTGCGCTCGGGTTTGTGCTGATGATCCTCCGCAATCCCATGATCGTGGGGTCCGGCCTCGGCCTGCTCGTGGCCGGGACCGGTTGGCAGGTACCGGCGCTGGTGATGGAACCGATCCACCTGATCGGCGGGGCCGCCATTCCGGCCATGCTGCTTGCCTTCGGCATGAGCCTCAACGGCTCCCGCCCGCTGCCGGCCGCGGCAGGGCGGCGACTCGACGCCCTCCTGGCAAGTGGTTTCAAGCTGATCGTCCATCCCCTGCTGGCCTACGTGTTCGCCCGCTTCGCACTCGGCCTGGACAGCCACGCCCTCTTCGCCGCCGTTGTCACGTCCGCCCTGCCCACGGCGCAGAACGTTTTTGTCGCCGCCAGCCGCTACCGGACCGGTATCACGGTCGCGAAGGACACCGTGCTGATCACGACGGTCGTGGCCGTGCCGGCCATGATCGGGGTGGCCCTGCTCCTGGCGTGACTCCGCCGCTGGCAGGCCGCCCGCTTCCTTCCATCCCGACCCTGCACCCTCTGGAGGACCATTGAGGACAACCCTCGACACCGTTGTCATTGGGGGCGGCGCCATGGGCTCCGCCGCCGCGTGGGCACTGGCCCGGCGGGGCCGCGACGTGACCCTGCTGGAACAGTTCGGGCCCGGGCACCGCAACGGCGCGTCCCACGGCGCCACGCGGAACCTCAATCTGGCGTACTCCGATCCCGATTATGTGGCCATGCTGGCGGAGAGCGTGGAGCTCTGGAACGAGCTGGAAAGCGACGGCGGGGAGCGGCTCCTCGCCCGCACCGGCATCGTGAACCATGGCGCCGATCCCCGGCTGGGCGACGTGCAGGCAGCGTTGCTTGCGGCTGGGCTGAGGGCTGAATTCCTGGCCGCGGCCGAAGCGGCCGAGCGCTGGCGGGGCATCCGGTTCGACCAGCGCGTGCTGCATATGCCCGACGGCGGGCAGTTGAACCCCGACGTCGCCCTGCCGGTCCTGCAGCGGCTGGCCGCCGGAAACGGGGCGGTCATACGCCACCGGTCAAGAGTCGTGGAGCTGGCAATCCTCGACGACGGCGTCCGGCTCACGGTCGAAGCGGACGGCCGCACCGAAGCGCTTGCCGCCCGGCAGGCAATCATCACCGCCGGCGGATGGACCTCGAAGCTGCTCGCCGGCGTACCGGGCTTGCCCCGGCTGACCGTGACCCAGGAGCAGCCTGCGCACTTCGCCGTCACGGACGACGGCGCCGTCTGGCCGGGATTCAACCACTCCCCCGGCCTGGGCGAGGAATTCGCAGGCTGGTACTCGCCGGTCTACGGTATGCCGACCCCCGGCGAGGGGATCAAGGCGGGCTGGCACGGGGTGGGGCCGGTGGTGGATCCCGACAAGAGGTCCTTCACGCCGGAGCTGCAGCAGCGGGCCGCCCTGCAAGATTACGCCCGCCGCTGGCTGCCGGGCGTCGACGCCGATACCCTCACCGACATCAGCTGCACCTACACGACCACGATGGATGAAAATTTCGTGCTCGACCGCATCGGCCCCGTCGTGATCGGCGCGGGATTCTCCGGCCACGGGTTCAAGTTCACGCCCGTGGTGGGGCGCATCCTTGCCGACCTCGCGACCGGCGGGGGCCGCCCGCCGGCCATCTTCTCGGCGTCCCGGCCGGGTGTGCGCTGATCGGCGGTGGACGGCCCCGCCAACCAGCAGAAAAGCGACGGCGACGGTGTCCCCTGCCAGTAGCGGCCCGCTTCCGGCGGTCCTTCCGGGCCTAGCCTTTTGGCAGCCCGTCCAACAACTGCGCGCAGCAGATGAAGCCCAGGTGCGAATAGGCCTGGGGATGGTTGCCGAGGTGCGTTTCGGTGCCCGGATCGTATTCCTCCAGCAGCAGGCCGGTCGGCCCAAGGCCGTCATCGTACCGGTACCGGCAGACGGGTCAGCAGTTCGGGGCGGTGTACTCGTAGACGCCCGAATCAGCCGCGCTGGTTCCGGCGCAGTCGCCGTTTTGCGGTATTGATTTCCCGGAGAGGTCC
>JAODMA010000125.1 GCA_025464545.1 Arthrobacter sp.
GATCCCGTCTTCGACGCGTTCCTCACCGGGTCCTCCACCTTTGGTGAGCTGCCCGACGTCGTCCAGCGGCTTTCCGACGGCAGCCTGGACGCGCTGTGCCACGTCATTGAATACCCGGTCGCTGCCAACCCTTCCATTGGACACCGTGCCAGCGATTCCACTCCCACAGAAGCCCCGAGGTAAATCCGTGTTCAGCCTGACCGTCCGCCGCAACTTCATGATTGCCCACAGCCTTCCCCGCCCGGCCTTCGGCCCCGCACAGGGCATGCACGGCGCCACCTTCGTCACGGAAGTGACCTTCCGCCGTCGCACGCTGAACGAAGACTCAATCGTGCTGGACATCGGCGAGGCCGGGACCGTGCTTGATGCCGTTCTCGAAGGCCTCAACTTCAAGAACCTGGACGAGCACCCGGACTTCGCCGGAAAGCTCAGCACCACCGAGGCCCTGGCCCAGTACGTCGCCGACGCCGTGGCATCGGAAATACGCGCCGGCCAGGACGGGCGCGCTTTGGCCGGGCTGGACGTCACCCTTCGCGAGACCCCCGACGCTTGGGCCAGCTACTCGCTCGACTTCGACGCCCGCTAGGACCCCTGGTGCAGCCGTCGGGCCTCCGCCTCCGCCTGGTGGTGCCCGGCAACGTCCTGCACAACTCCGGCGGGAACGTCTATAACGCCGCCCTCGCCCGGGAGCTGGCCGCCCAAGGCGTTGAAGTGGAGACCCGCCCGCTCGACGGCGGCTGGCCGGGTGGCAGCCGGGAAGACCGACGGCGGCTTGCCGCCGTTCTGCGCGCCGACGACCTGGACCCGGATGGCGGCTCCGGATCCGGCCACCGGATCACCCTCGTCGACGGACTGCTCGGCTGCGGGGCGCCGGAGGAACTCGCGGCCGCGGCGGCCGCGGGACAACCGGCCTGGATCCTGCTGCACATGCCGCTCGAGGATTCCGAACTGGAACGACGGGCGCTCCGGGAAGCGGCCGGGGTGATCTGCACCAGCAGTTCAGCAGCGGCCGGTCTCCGCGCGCGGCACGGACTCGACGGCATCACGGTCGCGCTCCCAGGCACCGTTCCCGCCCCGCTCGCCAACGGTTCGGAGCCCCCTCGCCTCCTGGCCGTGGCCGCCCTGCTGCCGAACAAGGACCAGTCGCTGCTGCTCGACGCGCTGTCCCTGCTCACCGAGCTGCCGTGGACGGCGGCTCTCGTCGGCTCCGACTCCGCCGACCCCGCCTATGCCGCACGGCTCCGGGACACCGTCGGTCGGCTGGGGCTGCAGGACCGCGTCAGCATTCCGGGCGAACTGCGCGGCCAAGCGCTGGAGGCCGAATGGGCCAGCGCGGACCTCAGCCTGCTCGTTTCCCGGGCAGAGACCTACGGACTCGTCGTTCCGGAGTCGATTGCCCGCGGCATCCCCGTGGTGGTGCGGGCCGGCACCGGAGCCGTGGAGGCGCTCGCGGCCGGCACCCCACAAAACCGGAAACCGGACACCCTCCCGGACGCCCCGGAAACCGAGGGAGGCACCCTGCCGGGCGCCGCCGTCGCGCTCGGCAACGACCCGAACCCGCTCGCCGACGTCCTGCGCAGCTGGCTCACCGACCCCGCGCTCCGCACCCGCTGGCGGTCCGCTGCCGCCACGGCGAGGGACCGCCTGCCCGGCTGGGACAGCACGGCCCGGACCGTGGTCGAAGCCCTGCGCGCAGGGTCGCCCGCTTAACAGTCGGGCAGGGAACGGCGTGACCAACCTCGGGAACCGCCCGCAGACCAGCCCGCGGAATTGCCGGCGGCAGATGATTCCCCTGCCGGACCTGCTGGTGGACAATGACCCCATGACGCCAGAGCCGCTGACCGCCCAGCCTCCGACCGCGAATCTTCCCCCGGCCAGGGCGCTCACGCCCGAGCGGCTCCGCGCCTGGGCCTGGCACAAACAGGGCCTGGACGGTTCCCTGGCCGGCCGCACCGCGGAAGAGGTCTTCGCGCGGGCTGGCTGGGCCCGATCCGTGGGTGGCGCCAACCCGTACCTGACGCTCTTTGCCCGGGCGGGGATCCGCCGGGAGCAGGTCGACGCCGACGTCCTCGCGCACCGGATCCTCGAGCTGCCCGCGGTCCGCGGCTGCACCTATGTTCTGGGCCGCGAGGACTTCGCTTGGGCCCTCAAGCTGGGCAAAGGTGCCGCCGAGGCTATCCGGGTGCTCGGAAGGCTCGGCGTCGACCGCGGTGAAATCACCCTGCTGGAGGAACAGGTCTTGCACACCCTCGCCGAAGCGGGCGCTCCCATGGACCCCCGGCAGCTGAAGGACGAGCTCGGTGATTCGGTGCGCAACCTGGGGGAAGAAGGAAAAAAGAAGGGCGCCACCACCACGCTGCCCACCGCCCTCGGCATCCTGCAGTCACAGGGGCGGATCCGCCGGGTCCCTATTAACGGTCGCCTCGACCAGCAGCGCTATGGCTACGAGCTGTGGAATCTGCCAACCAGCCCCCTGGCTGATGATGAAGTCCGCGCCAAACTGATCCGCCACTACCTCGGCTGGACCGGCGGGGCCACGCTCAAGCAGTCGCAATGGTTCACGGCTTTCACCGTGGCGCAGAGCAAGGCGGCACTGGCCGCCGTCGAAGCCGTCGAGGTGCCGACGGCCACCGGTGACGCGCTGTGGATGCTGCCCGACGACGTCGAACGCTTGGCCGTTTTCGAGGTACCCGCTGAGGAACAGATCCAGCTGCTCGCCGGTACGGACTCGCTGGTGCTGCTGCGCCGCAACGCCGCGGAACTGCTGGCGGAGGAAGGAACTGAAGGGGAGAGAATCGATAGACAGGTCGTGGCTTCGCTGGCGCTGCAGGCGGATCTGCCGGACCACCCGATCCTGGACCGGGGCCGGATCATCGGCCTGTGGCAGTACGAACCGGGCAAGGAGCGGATCGTGCCCTGGCTCTTCCACGGCCCGACGCCGTCAGTGACCCGGCGGATCGTGGAGGTGGAGGCTTGGATCCGCGAGGATCTGGGCGACTTCCGGGCCTTCAGTCTCGATTCGCCGGCTACCCGGCAGAAGCGAATCGACGCCCTGGCCGGCTCCGCCGCAGCACGCTCCGGCGCTGCCGCCGTCGGTAGGTAGGCCGTCAGATAGGGGGAGTTGTGGGGGTGCCAGAATCAGTTGCCGCGATGGCCGGCGAAGAAGTCCCAGAGCAACGCCGCGCATTCAGGCTCCCGGACCCCGGCATACACTTCCACCCAGTGGTTGAGCCGGCGCTCGCGGAGG
>JAODMA010000138.1 GCA_025464545.1 Arthrobacter sp.
CTTGACGACGGAGGCCTACGAACGGGCGGTTCCGGCAGAATTGGCGGACCTGGCCTCTCAGCTCGATGCGGCAGCGACGGCGCTCGCGCCGGGCGTCCCTGCCCGATACGACGGATCAGCGCAGGTCCCGCCACCGCAGGACGAGCGAGCGCAGCGGGCGAGGGCATTGATCAGTTCTTCCCCCGTGCCGCCCGAGGTGGAGGCAGCCCTCCGCGCGGCCTACGCCGAACTCGGCGGCCCGGCCGTAGCCGTCCGGTCATCAGCAACGGCCGAAGACCTGCCGTTCGCCAGTTTCGCCGGCCAGCAGGATAGCTATCTGGGCGTTGTGGGCGCCGATGCACTGACCGACGCCGTCCGGCGGTGCTGGGCGTCCCTCTGGAGCGAAAGGGCTGTCGCCTACCGGTCCGCGAACGGGATCAGCCATCGGGGCGTCGGCCTCGCCGTCGTCGTCCAGCGGCAGGTCGACGCCGCCGCCGCCGGCGTGCTGTTCACGGCCAATCCGGTCACCGGAACACGGACCGAGACCGTCATCGACGCCAGCCGCGGTGCGGGGCAGGCTGTCGTCTCCGGGACGGTCAATCCGGACCACTTCGTGCTGGATACGGCCACGGCCCGGGTCCTGCACCGCACGCCAGCCGGACCGGCAGCCGGCCGGCCCAGCCTCAGCGACGCCCAGCTGAGCGAGCTGACGTCCTTGGGCGACCGCGTCCAGCGCCTGCTCGGTGGCCCTCAGGATGCGGAGTGGGTCATTGATGCCGGTGGCGAGGTGTGGCTGACCCAATCCCGGCCAATTACCACGCTGTACCCGCTGGATGACCTGTCAGCCGGCGAAGAGGGCCTTGCTTTCGAGGCCGGCGCCGGGACCCGGGTGTACTTGTGCGGCACCTTGCTGCAGGGGCTTACCCGCCCGCTCACGCCGATGGGGCTCTCGGTCCTGGGCGGCGTGGGCAACCGGAACGGGCCCTGGAAATACCGCAATCCGGGACTGCGCATGTTTGTGGACCTGACGCCGGCATTGCGCAGCAAGCTCGGCCGCCGCTACCTTTTGCAGGTCCTGCCGCTCGCTGACGGGAGGTCTGCGGCCGTGTTTCCGGCGCTGCTGGAGGACCCCAGATTCCGGGTAGTGAGGCCTTCCCGAAAGTTCGCGGCCAAGGTGGAGCGGCGCGGCCGCCCGGTGCCTACCCGGAGCACGGCGCGAACCCGGAGGGCAGAGCGATCCCGGAGTGCGGAGGTGACCGCCAGCCTCGGACTGTTCCTCAAACTGCTACCGCCGCTCGTCCGGGCCGCAGTTCGACCGGAGGCCGAGCTGCGCCGGGCGCAGGCCTACGGAAAGCGGCTTGAAGCCGAACTGGTACCTCCGGAGCCTGCCACCGCCTTTCAACGGCTCGACTACGCCCAGCACATCCTGGACGGGACGGTTAGCGGGCTGATTCAAGCCACGCTTCCCGGTCCCGCCACCGGCTACATGATGCTGGCCCTGGCCCGAAGGCTGCTGCGCGGTATCGCTGAGCCGCGGGAGCTGGAAACGGTCCTGAGGGGACTGCCACACAATGTGACCACGGAGATGGACCTGGAACTTTGGGACGCCGCCCGCGCCCTGAGCACTGATCCGGCCTCCCGCGAGGCGTTCTTGCAGCGCCGCCCCGACGAGCTCGCCGCCAGCTTCCACGCCGGCGCCCTGCCTCCGCCGGCACAGGCCGGGGTCCGCCGATTTCTCTCCCGGTACGGCCACCGCGCCGTGGCTGAGATAGACCTCGGCATGCCGCGGTGGGCCGAGGAACCGGACCACATTCTGGGCATGATCACGAACTACCTGCGGGTGGAAGACCCTGAGCAGGCGCCGGACCGGCAGTTCGCCCGGGCAGCAGAACACGCCGAAGCCCGGATCCACGCCCTCGTGGAGCGGGTCGCAGCCCGCAGCCGCTGGCGGGCACGGCTTCTGGGGCTGGCCCTGCGCCGGGTCCGCGAGCTGTCGGGCCTCCGCGAGCTGCCCAAGTTCAACATTGTGATGGTGCTGGCGGACATGCACCGGCAGCTCAGCAGGATTGGCGCGGAGCTGGCCAGGAACGGCAGCATCGCGGCCCCCGAGGATGTGTTCTTCCTTGATTTCGATGAAGTCCGGGTCGGCCTGCGCGGCGCCGACCTCTGCGGCATCGTTGCGGACCGCCGTCGGCTCTACGACAGGGAACTCCGACGCCGGCACATCCCCCGGATCCTGCTGTCCGACGGCACAGACGTCGAGGCGGCGATGATGGCGAAGTCCCCGCCGGCCCACGGCCTCTCCGGCACGCCTGCCTCGGCTGGCACGGCCACCGGAAAGGTGAGGGTGGTCCTGGACCCTGTGGGAGCACACCTGGAACCCGGCGAGATCCTGGTGGCACCCTCCACCGATCCGGGGTGGACTCCGTTGTTTCTGACCGCCGGAGCCTTGGTCATGGAAATGGGCGGGGTCATTTCGCACGGCTCCGTGGTGGCCCGCGAATACGGCATCCCCGCGGTCGTGGGCGTGCCGGACGCCACCACGCGGCTGCACACCGGGCAGACGGTCACCGTGGACGGCTTCGCCGGCACGGTATACGAGTAAGCCCGCGGGTGTAGCCCGACCTAGCCGGCGGGAAGACTTCCTGAATGGAAATGGCACGGCTGTGCCAGCAAGCTGACGGCAGTGCGCAGGGTGGCACTTCCGCGCGTCTTTGGGTGGGGACAAGCGCCAGAATTGTCGCTGTCACGGCCGGACAGTAGTTTCCGTCCGGAACGAAATAGGCCCGCAGGGCCCTTGCACCATGGCCCGGCGACCCCGTACGTTTGGGACAGCGGACGAATGTCTCCGCAGCCGTTGGCCTCAGGGCCGCCGGAGATCAGCAGCGTTTCAGAAGGATATGGCATGGCTACAGGCACAGTTAAATGGTTCAACGCCGAAAAGGGTTTTGGCTTCATTGCCCCGGATGACGGGTCAGCCGACGTTTTCGCCCACTACTCGGCAATCGCCAGCAGCGGCTACCGCTCGCTGGACGAGAACCAGAAGGTCGAGTTCGACGTCACCCAGGGTCCGAAGGGCCCGCAGGCCGAGAACATCCGCCCGCTCTAATGACTTAGGAGGGCACTCCCGGCCAGCCCGGAACGCTCTCCGCGAAAACCACAAACGCCGCTTCGGAGGATTCCTCCGGAGGGGCGTTTGTCGTTTCCGCTTCCGTTCTGGCCCGCAACCTACACGAAGGCCGATTTCCCGGTCACGGCCCGCGCCACGATCAGCGAGTTGATCTCGTAGCTGCCCTCGTAGGTGTATAGGATTTCGGCGTCGCCGAAGAGTTTGCCCATCTCGTAATCGCTGCTGATGCCGTTGCCGCCCAGAAGGGACCGGCCCATCGCCACGGACGCCCGTGCTAGCCGTGTGGTGGTGGACTTGGCCATCGCGGCCTGGACCATCTCCAGCTTGCCCTCCTCCTGAACCCGGGCCAACTGAGCCATCAGCGCCAACGAGGCCGAGGCGTTGCCCAGGATCTCGGCGAGTTGCTGCTGGATGAGCTGGAAACGAGCCAGCTCCTTCCCGAACTGCTTCCGCTCCAGGGAATAGGAACGCGCGACGTCGAATGCGGCCAGCTGAATGCCGGCAGCCTGCCAGCCCACCCAGGCGCGGGAGTCGCGAAGGAGTTCGTTGGCTCTCGAGAAGTCCGTAGCCCCGGGCAGCAGGTTGGACGCCGGAATCCGCACCTCGTCGAGCACGATGTCGGCATTCTGCATGATCCGCAACCCGATTTTGTTGGCGATCTTTGTGGCGGTGTAGCCGGGGCGGTCAGTCTCCACGATGAAGCCCTTGATCTGCTGGTCGGCAACATCCCGGGCCCAGACCAGGGCGAAGTCCGCAATGGTGCCGGCGCCGATCCAGCGCTTCGCGCCGTTGATCACCCACTCGCCGTCCTCCAGCCTCGCGGTGGTGGCGAGTCCGCCGGCGATGTCCGAGCCGTGCTCAGGCTCGGTGAGCGCGAAGGCGCCGAGCTGGGTAAAGGCGGTGAGTCCCGGCAGCCAGCGCGCCTTCTGCTCTTCCGAGCCGAGCTGGTCGATCATCCCGACGATCAGCTCGTTGTGGATGCCCACCAGGGCTGAGAGCGAGACATCCGCGCGGGCCACCTCGACGTACATCAGGCCCTTGAACAGCTTGGAGGTGCCGTCCGTCTGCAGGCCGCCCAGGCCGTACTTTCCGAGCTCCGCCAGGAGGCCGAACGGGAACTCCTCACGGTTCCAGAAGTCGATCGAGGCCGCCCTGATCCGGGACTGCAGGAAGTCCCGCACCTCCTGGTACCGGAGCTGTTCCTCCGTGGACAGGAGGTCCACGACATACATCAGGTCGGCATCCGGGAAAGGCGGCATCGCCACATCCTCCGGCTTCGCCCCCGCTGCGGGCTCCGCCTGTCCGCTGGCACGTCCTTGTGGCTGCACGGGCACATATCCCTTCTGACGGGCCGCTCCGCAGCAGCCCCTGCTCTTCCAAACCCTTGGATGTCCTAGTATATTGCACAGTGACGGGGATCACTAGGATATGGGGATTCCCGGCAACGCCGCCGGGCCACAGACGGCTGCGCCACCAGACGTTGAAAGGTGCACTATGACCGTCACTGAGGAATTCCGCGCCGCACGGGACAGGCTGCTCGCCCTCCGGGAGGACTATTCCGCGGCGCACCGCGAATTCCAATGGCCGCGGTTTAAGGAATTCAACTTTGCCCTCGACTGGTTCGACCGGATCGCCGCGGATCCTGCCAAAGCCGGCCGGCCGGCACTCGTCATCGTCGAGCAGGACGGCTCCGCGACCCGGCGCAGCTTCGCGGAGCTGTCCCGCAGTTCCGCCCAGGTGGCCAACTGGCTGCGGAGCCAGGGCGTTCGGCGGGGTGACCGGATGATCATCATGCTCGGAAACCAGGTGGAGCTTTGGGAGCTCATGCTGGCCGGCATCAAACTGGGCATCGTCTTGATCCCCACCACCACCCTGATGGGCCCCGC
>JAODMA010000140.1 GCA_025464545.1 Arthrobacter sp.
TCAAGGCGGATGTGCAGTTCGCCAACGGCGGCGTCTCGGAGCAGCAGAACCAGATCAGCGCCATGGTCACCAAGGGTGCCAAGGTCATCATCGTCGGTGCCATCGACGGTGCGCAGCTGGGTACCCAGCTCAAGCAGGCCAAGGACTCCGGCGCCACGATCATCGCTTATGACCGTCTGCTCCTGAACACCGAAAACGTGGACTACTACGTGGCCTACGACAACTTCAAGGTCGGTGTCCTCCAGGGCGAGGCCCTGCTCAAGGGCATGCAGGCGAAGAAGGCGGCGGGTCCGTACAACATCGAACTGTTCGCCGGTTCTCCGGATGACGCCAACGCGAAGGTCTTCTTCGACGGCGCCATGAGCGTCCTGAAGCCGAAGATCGACGACGGCACCCTCAAGGTGCTCTCCGGCCAGACGACCTTCGAACAGGCTGTCACCCAGGGCTGGAAGGCTGAGAACGCCCAGCGTCGAGCCGACACCCTCCTGAGCGGCACCTACGGCAGCGCCTCGCTGGACGGCGTCCTGTCCCCGAACGACACGCTGGCCCGCGCGGTCCTGACCTCGGTCAAGGCCGCCGGCAAGCCGCTTCCGGTCATCACGGGCCAGGACTCCGAGGTTGAGTCCGTCAAGTCCATCCTCGCCGGTGAGCAGTACTCCACCATCAACAAGGACACCCGCAAGCTCGTTGAGCATGCGATCACCATGGTCAAGGACATCCAGGCAGGCAAGAAGCCCGAGATCAACGATGACAAGTCCTACAACAACACAGTCAAGGTTGTGCCGGCCTACCTGCTGGAGCCGGTCATCGTGACCAAGGAAAACGTCAAGACGGCCTACGCCGACGATCCGGTACTCGGACCGCTGACGAAGTAACTCCGGTTCCGCGCCTGCTCGCAGGGCGCTAAGCCTCAAGCAAGACCAGGGCCCCGGCTCCCCCGCAAGGGAGGGCCGGGGCTTTTGCGTGCCCTTCCGGCCCCCGGACGGTAAGCACATTATCGAGCTGCTCAGCTCCCTGAGCCGGGACCGCAACACCACCATCCTCGTGGTTACCCACGACCGGTCGCTGGCCAACAAGACGGACCGGCGGTTCCGGCTCCAGCAGGGCCGGTGCGCCGAAGAAGCCGCCCGTACCCGGGCCACGGCCGGGGTGGCGGGATAAGCCCGGGCTTCCGCCGTCGAATCCGGTACCATTCCCCGCGTGGGTGAGAGGATGGCACCATGACTGCCCTCATCGCTAAGCCCTGGCTATCCGGCCAGCGGGACCAGGACCCCCGAACCGCTTCCGGCGCCAGGCTGCGCTGGGGCGTGATCGCCACCGGCGGCATCGCCGCGGCGGTCACCCGGGACCTGGAACTCCTGCCGGATGCCGAGCTGTACGCCGTGAGTTCACGGACCCAGGCGGCAGCGGATGCGTTCGCCGCCGACTATGGCTTCGCGCGGGCGTACGGGGACACCGGCGGGGAGACCGGCTACGAGCGGCTGCTCGCCGATGAGGCTGTCGACGTCGTCTATGTGGCGACGCCGCACGCCCACCATCACGAGATCGCCCTGGCGGCCCTGAGCGCCGGCAAGCACGTGCTGTGCGAGAAGGCCCTGACCGTGAACGCCCGCGAGGCCAGCGAGCTGGTGGCGCTGGCCCGGGCTAAGGGGCTGTTCCTGATGGAGGCCATGTGGAGCCGCTTCTTGCCCAGCATGCAACGGGCCTTCGAGATCGCAGCCTCCGGCGAAATCGGCGCGGTCAAGTGGGTAGGGGCCGATCTTGGTTTCCCCGCACCGTATTCGCCCACCTCCAGGTTGTGGGCGCCCCGGGACGGCGGCGGCGCGCTGCTGGATATCACCGTCTATCCGCTGCTGTGGGCGCTCGGCACACTGGGATTCCCGCAGACTGTCAGTGCCACCGGCTGGGTCAACGACGACGGCGTAGACGCCCAGAACGCCCTCACGCTCGGCTACCACCATGGGGCGCAGGCGCAGCTGACCTCCTCACTGCTGGCGCACGGTCCCCGCACCGCCACCGTGGCCGGCAGCGCCGGATTCCTGCAGGCGATCGGCTCGATCAACAACCCCAAGGAGCTCCACGTCCGGATCGGCTTCGACGACGTGCGCACCGAACGGTTCGACGTCGTCGGGAGGGGCTACAGCTACGAGCTGCGCGAAGTGACACGCTGCATCCAACACGGCCTTACGGAGAGCCCGGTCATGCCGCTGGAAGACTCGCTGAACACCATGCGGCTCTTTGACGGGGTGCGTGCGCAGCTGGGTGTGAGCTACGCGAACGACGCCCGCTGACAGTGCCTTTTGCGGCGTAGATGCGGGGTTTGAGCGCCGGAAGCCGGGGCGTATTTTGCCCGCACTCTGGACTGCATCGGGGGGCCGGACTTACCCTGTAGGCAATCGTCGAGCTCGCGGGGAAATGGGGTGTGCGCAATGGACCCAGCATTAAGCCTGTTGCGCGCGCGCCGCCCAATCCGGCGGGTGATTCTGGCCGGCGTCGCCGGATTCGCCTGGCTGGCGCTTTCTGCGACAGCTGCAAACGCCGACGACGCCGCCACTTCAGTAGGGATGGCCGGCAGCACCGGGACATCGGTCTCGATGGCCCTTGCGGTCCCCTCCGACATCCTCGGTATGTCGGAGGCTCCGGGTCTTGCAGCCGGGCTGCCAGGGACACCGGACCCGCTGCCGGCTCCGGACCTGCAACCCGTTCAGGCGCCGGCGGTACCCGCGGATGCCGCGGCGGTTTCAGATCCGGGCCCTGGCGCTTCGGTTCCGGGCGTCGGGCCTGCCGGGACGCCGGTGCACCCCGCGCCGAGTGCTGCCCTGTCGCGTCCCGCGTCGGGCCCTCCCGTGACCGACCCGGCGCCGTCGGACCAGCCATCGGCTATCCCGGCACCGGCTCCATCACGTCCCGCGGCCGCCCCCAAGGCTTCGGCAGCGCCAAGCGTTCCGAGCCCGAGCGCGCCGGCCAAGCATCCTGAAACTCCGGCTCCGGCCCCGGGTTCGTCAACCGTGCCTGTTGCCGATCCTGCGCGGCCCGCGCCTGCGGATCCGGCGGCGAAGCCCGTACCGGATACAGACCCGGCGAAGCCCGTACCGGTTGCAGACCCGGCGAAGCCCGCGCCGCCCGAGCCTGACTCCGACCCGAGCACGCCTGCGACGGATCCAACGAAGCCGGCGCCTGGCCCGGCCCCGGACGCCGACCCGAGCACGCCTGCGACGGATCCAACGAAGCCGGCGCCTGACCCATCAAAGCCCGCCACTGACCCGACGAAACCTGCGACCGACCGGGATTCGGATTCTGACCCGGCCAACCCTGCGCCCGC
>JAODMA010000148.1 GCA_025464545.1 Arthrobacter sp.
CCTGGACCAGCCGGGCCAGCCGCTGCGGGGTGGCGGCCGTGACGACGACGGCGTCCGCGGGCTCGGCCACCCTCGTGGACTCGGCGCCTGCGGGGGCGTCCGCGGCAGGCGGGCGCAGCTGGTCGCCGGTTTGGATGGCGGCCTCCTGGGCCAGAGCCGCCACCTCGCCGAAGCCGTCGAGGTTCAGGGTCTGTGAGATGCCGATTGAGGTTGGGATCTCGCCGCCGTCCCCGACGAGGAGCACCCGGTTCTTGCCGTTCAACGCGGTCCGAAGGGCGGCCTCGACGGATTCCCCCGACGGTCCTGTGGTCCAGGTGGCCTGCGCGGGGTTCGACGGTTCGGCGTACGGCAGGATCACCGGGAGGCCGAGTTCCTCGGCGGTCTTAGCCGCGGCCCGGGCCTGCGGACCCGTGGTCGCCACGACCACACCGGATGCTCCCTGCTCGGCGAGTGCGCGGACGGCGGCGCGGGCGCCGTCCTCCGTGCCGCGGTCATTCTGGGCCGAGAGGGCGACGGCGGCGCCACCTTGGGCGAAGCGCTGTGCCGCAACGATCGCGCCCTGCGCCGCCCGGTTGTACTCGGAGCCCGGCTCGCCGGACTGACCCAGTGTGAGGACGACGCCGATGGAGAAGTTCTTCGGCAAGCCGTCGGCCTTCAGCTCAACGGGAACCGTCGCTGCGACCGGATCAGGCCGGGGTGCATCCTTGGGCCGGTTAAGCGTAAATGTCAGGGCGATCGCGGCCGCGACGACGACGGCGGCCCCCGCGACGATCAGGGTCATGAACCTGCTGCGGGGGCTCATGCGGCACCGCCGATCTTCAGCGTGTACAGGGTCTGCGACGTCGCGCCGTCCGGCACCACGAGGTGGAACGGCGGCAGTTCGTCCACCGCGGTGAGTGATGCCTTGAATTGTGCCTGGCGCAGCAGCAGCCCGGTCACGTCCCGGGACCGGATGTTGGCATACCCTTCAGCATTCTGGGATGCCAGTGCCAGCTGGTAGTCAGCGGTACCGGCTTTGGCAGCGCTTGTGGCCATGGAGCCGAGCAGGCCGGATCCGTTGACCGAGCGGTCGCCCAAGTCGAGCATCACCTTGTTGAGGCTTGAAGACAGCAGGGCGCTGGCGCCGTCGACGTCACGGGTCGAGCCGGACGTTCCTGAGGCGATGCTCGCGAGCGAGGACTGCGTGCTCTTGGCCAGGGATGCGGCCAGGGCGTCGCTCCGCTCGAGCAGTTCGTCCCGCTGCTTGTCCACCGTGCCCTCGGCGTCGTTCACCACCTCGTCCGAGGTGGACTTCAAGCCTGAGATGGAGCGGTTGAAGGCCGTGATCACAGCTTCAGAGCCCGCACCGCCGATCTCGGCGACCTGGCGCACTTGCTCGTCCACGGTCTTGTAGACCTCGGCGGCGGTCTCGGCCGAGACTTCGCGGAGGGACTGCTTGATCTTGTCGCCGAGCCCGTCCTGCTGCTCCTTCAGCTTCGCGAGCGTCACGCCGACCCGGCCGGAGGAACCGATCGCATCGTCGAGCGCGTCGTTCAAGGCCTCAAGCTCGCGCTTAGTGCCGGTGACGTTGTCCGTGGCGGCGCGGTCGAGCGCCTTCGTGGCCTCGCTGATCGCGTCCAGCTTGGCGTCGATGTCCTCGATCGTCGTCTCCAGGGTAGTGAACGCCTGGCTGATCGCCTGGTCCGGGGCGGTGGTGTCGGTGGCCTCGAGGACCGAGTCCCAGGCAGCTGTCTGGGCCTTCAGCCGTGCGTCCAGCGGGTCCTTGAACCCGTTCGGCGGGTTGAGCTCCTGCGCCGGATTTTCATTGTCATCCGTCGACTCGCACGGAACGGCCGTCAAGTAGGAGCGCAACCGCTCCACATCTTCGGAGGATAGCCGGCCCTTTCGGGGAAAGGTGCCGCCGGCCATCTGGCACAGCTCGTCGGCGAGCCGCTGGCTCTGATACATCATCGAGCCCCTCAAAAGCGAGCCGTCACCCAACTCGCTCCTGGCGCCCTGCGCCGTCTTCTCGATGTCGATCAGCTTCTCCCGCAGGCCGTCGATTCTGTTGCGGACCGCGGCGGCCGCGTCACGGGTCGCAGCGTTGGAGGCCCGTGCGGATTTGATCGCTTCGTCCACGTTTGCGAGGGCCGTCTTGTAGTCCCCGGTGGTCTCCGCGCCTTCGAGGATCGCGGCGAAATCGGCGCGCACCTGCTCCAGCGTGACGGTGGAGGCCTCCTGATCCTTGATCGCACCCTCGACCACCTGCGGCTGCAGGTCCGCCACCAGCTCGTCGCCCTTCTTGACCAGGCCCAGCAGTGCCCCGGTGACGATCACGGCGGAGCCGTAGAGGGAACAGGTCATCGAGCCCTGCTCTGCGCACTGCTCCGCGGTGGGGTCCTCGGGGCCCATGGTTGCTGTTATGGCGCCGGCCACGGTGTCCCGGCAGCCCGCGCTTACCTTCGCGTAGGCGTCAAGCTGCGAGGCCATGGTCAGGACGCTGGAGTAGACCGTGGCCGCCTTTTCCGACTTGGGCACGTCGGCAGCGCACCCCTCGCCGTCGATTGGAGCCGTCGCGGGCACGGCCGAGGTGTCGCCCAGCATTGCGTCCACGGCGGAGACGGTCTGCTTCAGCTGGGACGCTGTCGTGGACTGCGTTGTCTTCGTTGCGCCCTCCAAGTCGGAGCCGAGAGTCTTCAGCTGGTCCTTGAGGTCCGCCATGGTCCCGGCCAGAGCCGCGGAATTATCGCGCAGCTCGCCCGCCGTCTTCGCACCCAGGGTCTGGGAGGTCACCTGCAGGTTCCGCCGAACATCTGTGATGGTGGAGCCGGCCTTGGTCAGCACAGTGTTGACGTCCGACACCAGCGAGATGGTGCGGCGTTGCAGCTCCATCTCGGAGCCCGTGCCGGAGGAGAACGCGCCAGCGAACACGCCGTCCGCGCTGAGGTCGGTGCTGAGACCCGGCTGGACCGCCACGTCGAAAGCGGGGACCTTGAAGTCCTTGACGTCAGCGACGAGGCGCAGCGTGGTGCTCGCGCCGGAACGCGGCGGGGCCAGGACGGTTGCCCACTGCACGACGGCGGCGCCGTCCTCGCTGCTGCTCAGAACGCCGTTGGTGCCCGTTGCGCCGTCTGCGGAGCCGGCGGTGAGTTCGTCTGCCCGTACACCGGCGAGCTTCGTAGAGGCGGCGATCGTCAGCGGTGCGCCAACGAGGGCAGTGTCGGAACGGGTTTGGCCTGCGGCGTCATACTCGATGACCCGAGGCTTGACTGTGAGGTTCTCCAGGGTCAGGTTGATCTCGACCGGCCCGGTGTGGCCTTGAAGCTCGGTGAGGTCGGAGCCGGACTTCTCTCCGGCCCGGTATTGCAGGCTCACCCGCACCGGCAGTTCGCCCACCACCTGGGCGGCGTCGTACTTCGTGTCCGCCGCGGAGGACTCGCCGGCCGCGGACACGGAGATGGTGGTGCCTTCGATCGTCTCGACTCCGGCGGCCGGGGACAGGCCCACGCGCACGCTCTGCAGGAGCTTGACCGGGTTGTCCACCGGTTTCGGTTCCGGGGCCTGGCTGCACGACGTGGTCGCGATCAGCCCCAGGGCGATAAGGGCGGCGCCCAGCGCCCGGCCCGGCGCAATGCGGCGCCCTCGGGTGTGCTGGTGCGTGTGAGTCCGCATGACCGTCCCTAACTTCTGTTCGCTGTGCCTCAAGCATGATACGGGGTTTCACTCACGAATGGACTAATCACGGCCTGAGGCCCTCTTTGGCAGGAGTAAACATGTCCAGTCATAACAGTTTCTCTTTTTGTTGGATTTATTGGCTGGTGTTGGTAGCGTCGGCATCGTCTGGTCGTCGGCGGTCATGTGCTCGGCGGAGAAGCGGTTGTCTCTTGGGAGGAATTTTTATGTCTCGTGTGTTGTCTACTGAGCAAGCGAAGGCTGCGATTGGGCAGGTGCAGTCCATCATTAACGGTGGTTTCACCGATCAGATCTCGGCGCTGGATGCGCAGGGACGCATTTTGTCCGATCCGAATATCTGGGATGGTCCTTTGGCTGCGCAGTTCCGTGGTTCGACGTGGCCGGAGACGAAGGCTGCTTTGGACAAGGCCAGGGAAGAGCTGGAGCAGTTGCGCGGTCAGTTGCAGAAGATCTCGCAGGACATTTTCTCCGCTGGCGGCGGCGCCTGAGCCTGCATGTGATTACGTGAGGGCCGGGTAGTCGCGCCGCTCGGGTAAGCGGGCGGCTACCTGGCCACTGCACGGTTTTGGTCTTTTTTCGGCCGGTCCTGGGATTTCCCGGTCCGGTCTTTTGGGTTTCCTTGGCCCGGCTCGAGTCTCTTTTCGGACCGTTCCTGCTCCTGGTGGTGTCTTTCCCAGGCAGGCGCCGGTCCTGCGATGTTCATTGTTGTTCTTCTTGTTCCAGTTCTTGTCCAGTGGGGGGCCTTGGTTG
>JAODMA010000336.1 GCA_025464545.1 Arthrobacter sp.
CCCGATGACGACGAGCCGCCCGTAGTCGGCGAGCGCGTCGACGTTCCCGCTGAGGTACTTGGCCCCGACGACGTCGAGAATGACGTCGGCGCCCTTTCCGCCGTTCTGTGCACGCAGGCTCTCGGGAAAGTCCTCCTCGGCATAGTTGATCGCGATGTCGGCGCCGAGGAAAGCCTTCGCGGTGCCGACCTTCTCGGCCGTGCCCGCGGTCGCGGCCACTACGGCACCAAGTGCCTTCGCGAGCTGGATGGCCATGGTGCCGATGCCGCCAGTCGCTCCGTGAATGAGCACCGTCTCGCCTGGTTGCAGCTGGGCAGTCATGATCAGGTTGGAGTAGACCGTGGCCGCGACCTCCGGCAGGGAGGCAGCCGTGACCAGGTCAACGCCCTCAGGAACCCTCAAGACCTGCCCGGCCGCCACGGCGACTTGCTGGGCGTAACCGCCGCCGGCAAGCAGCGCCACAACCTTGTCCCCCACCGAGAAGGGCTTCGTGACTCCGGGCCCGAAGCCGGCGATCCGGCCGGACACCTCCAGGCCGGGGATTTCCGAGGCGCCGGGTGGCGGCGGATAGTGGCCCTTGCGCTGTTGGACGTCAGCGCGGTTAAGCCCCGCGGCAACGACATCGATCAGCACTTCTCCCGGGCCGGGCTCCGGGGCCGGGACCTCGCGTACTTCCAGGGCCTCGGGGCCGCCGGGCTCGGAGATGTAGACAGCCTTCATGGAGAACTCCCGATTCCTTACTCACTTCGTGCAGGATTGCACCTGCGCCGGACGCGTCCGGCTGCAACTTCATCCAGAGTAAGTGGGGGAAGCGTTCCTGTCCGCGAGCGAAGCCACGTTTTTTGTGGCAGCCGACTGCCTATGGAACACTACTCGTTAGGGAAGGTTGTCCGAGCGGCCGATGGAGCTGGTCTTGAAAACCAGTGTGCGGTAACCCCGTACCAAGAGTTCGAATCTCTTACCTTCCGCGAATAATGCCCCTGGCTCATGCGACTGCCGCAGAGTCGGGGGCATTTTTGCGCCCCGGGGAAAGCCAGGATCTGGCCCGGCAGTGGGGTTCATCCCTTCCAGCCACCCTCGGGTGCTGGTAGCGCTTATGTTCACAGACAAGATCGTCCACGATGACCACCATGTCATCGCAGCCCGGGGATCCCATCCCAGTGAGAAGATCCAAGAGGGTCCGGGGCACGGACGTGACGGGAAGCAGGTGTTCTGACCCTTCCAGCAGGGCGCCAGGAAGCTTGAAGCGATGTATCGCCGCCGCCGAGAAGAAGCTGACGCTGTCCGGCGGACCGGACGACACCCCGTTACTCGATCGCCTGGCTCCAGTACCAGAAATGCCTCAGGGGCTAGCTTCCCAGGCCTCCAGCAGTGAGCATGCCCTCCCCCGGCCTGCGGCAGTGGACATTCAGCCTCTATGTCCTTTGCTCAGCCCGGCCGGAGGGCATGCTCATTGGGGGCCGGTCAGCGTCCCAGGATGTCGCGGGCAATCTCGTCGGCGTCGTGCAGGGTGCGCTGGCCGCTCCGGTAGGCCGGGCCGTTCTTCTGCCTGGCCTCGGCTGCGATGGCCGTGCCCCACTGCGCCGCGGAGAGCTGCAGTCCGAGGACATAGAGCCCCTCCGTCACGGCACCGTTCGCGCCCAGCGGCCGGTACGGATGCGGGGCCACGTCCAGGCCGGAGGTCTGCACCGGGACACCTTCCACGGTCATCATCAGTCGCGGACGGACCAGCCCTTCGCTGAGCAGTTGTTCCAGCAGCGGTGACTCATTGATGGTGACCCGGTTGGCCGGGGCGAGCGCTTCAATCAGGGAACCTGCCGCCACAGCCTCGCCCTGGGCGTCTCCGGCAGCGGTCCCGCCGGAGGCGAGGCCCGCGGCACGCCGGCTGCCGGGCCCGCTGCCGACCCATGGTGACGCCGCGGTGAAGGTCCCTGCCTTGCGGTCTACGCCGAACTTCGGGTCCGGTCCCACGAACCGTACGACGCCGGCCCGCGCCAGGGCTGCCAGCTGTTCGGCTCGCAGCGCGGGTGGCCCGCTGGCCAGGCCCTCGACGAAGGATTCGAACCAGCCGCGAAGCCCGGCCACCCACGACTCATCCGTGATGCCGCCGTCGGCCACTGCGCTCTTGAGCACCGCCCGGCCGTGGTGCAGGGCGCCGATGGTCATCTTCACCGGGTCATCCTCGCCGAGCGCGGATCGCCGGGCATCGTCGAGGAGGTACTCCACGACGGCGGCGTCCAGCTCAGCACGGGAGCCGAACGACCGTCCGGCCAGCGGTGCCGCCAGCCCGAGCAGGTCCAGCCGGTGGGCCGGCCGGACACTAGCCTCGATCGCGGCACACACCGCGTCCTCCCACTTGGCGGCGCTGTGCGCGTGGGGCCGCAGGGCTTCCTCCAAGGCCTGAAGGAACTCTGCGGGATCGGTGAGGATGGCGCCGGGCTGCGAGCGCGCGAGCGTCGAATAGTAGGCCCAGATGGCGTCGCGGTGCAGAAGAGGCCAGAGATCGTGGTCAAAGGCCGGCTGGATCCCTGCCGCCGCAAAGCGGGCCAGCGCGCTTTCGGTGCAGTACCGCAGCGTCACAGCCGAGGGGTAGTACCCGGCGAGAGCGGCCTTGGCCCGGTACGGCGTGCCCCGGCGGGAGGCCGCGATGATGACAGGTTCACGTCCGGAGGGCTGGTAGCTCAGGCCGCCGTCCTTTCCGGGCACGAAGGTCCCGCCTCGCCCCTCGGTGAGCTGACCCATGACGTCGAAGAAGTTCAGGCCCATGCCCCGCACCAGCACGGGCTTGGCCGCCGGCACGCGGGACCAGTCGATATCCGCCGGCGCCGCCGGGGGCAGGTACAGCAGCCCCAGCTCCTCGGCCGCAGCCTTGAGCTCCCGCTGTTCCGGGTTAAGCCGCGATTCCAGATGCCCCAGGGCCAGCACGACGGAGTCGACGGTCAGCACCGCGCCGCCCGCCAGCCCGACGTCGAACATTCCGCGCCCGTACCGGCCACCCTCAGGTGCGGTGCCGCTGCCGGGTCCAGCCCCAGCGGCCACCTGCCGGACCGAGACCGCCGTCGTTTCGTGGAATTCCACTGAGACACCGGCGGGCAGCCGGGAAAGCAGTTCTTCCAGCGTGGAACGCAGGTAGCGTCCGTACAGGGCACGGCTGGGAAAATCCGCGGAGCCCAGCCGTGCGAGTTCGACCCGTTCCGCGGTGGTGAGCGAGGGGTGGGGGTGCCGCTGTTGCCGTTCGCGCCAGCGGTCGAAGGTGTCCCCGGCCAGGGGGGCGGCCAGCTCCGGGTCCTCGGGTATGACCGTCGGGTAAAACGACTGCGTGTTCATCAGGTACAGGCGGGACTGTCCGGGCTGCCACACATGGCCCGGGCCCGCGGGGTAGGGATCAACCACATCGATGTGGAGGGTGGCGTCCGGGGCCGGTGCCCAGTTCGCGAGCAGCCGCTCCAGCACTGATGTGCCCCGGGGACCGGCTCCTATCAGTGCCGTCCGGATGCTCTGCGATATGACCACGGCATCCAGCGTATAGGCAACCGGCATCCCGCCTTACCGGCGGTCACTGACGGGCGCATGACTTGCTAGCGGTGCAAAGATGTTGCTTGGATGGAAAGATGACCACCACTGAAGCTGCTCAACCGTCCGCGTCCGGCCACCCTTCCGGAACCGTCGGCGGAGGCACCGCCCCTGAACCCGTCGATGAGAATATCTGGCTCGAGGAGATCTACGGCGAGCAGCAACTGGCCTGGGTCCGTGAACAGAACGCCAGGACCGAGGACCTGCTCGAGGACGCGCAATATGCGGAACTCGAGTCCAGCATCCTCGAGGTGCTGGACTCGACCGACAGGATTGCGATGGTCGGCAAGCACGGCGACTGGTACTACAACTTCTGGAAAGACCGGGACAACCCCAAAGGTCTGTGGCGTCGGACCAGCTGGGAGAGCTACCGCGGCGGATCACCGGAGTGGGACATCCTCCTGGACGTGGACGCCCTGGCCGCGTCCGAGGGCGAGGAATGGGTTTTCCACGGCGCCAACTTCCTCCGACCGGCCATCGGCGAGCCGCACCGGCGGGCCCTGCTGGCCCTCTCCCCCGACGGCGGCGACGCCAACCGCTACCGTGAGTACGACGTCGAGTCCCGCAGCTTCGTGGACCCCGCCGCCGGGGGCTTCGACCTGCCCACGGCCAAGGGCAACGTCTCGTGGCTGGATGCGGACACCCTGCTGGTGGCCACCACCGCCGAAGGACTGCCCGGCACCACATCCTCGTACGCCCGTACCGGCGTGAAATTGCGCCGCGGTGGCTCCCTGGCTACGGCGGAGCGGATGTTCGAGATCCCCGAGGACCATATGATGGCGCTTGTCGCCCACGACTCCACCCCCGGCTACGAGCGGACCTTCGCCGTGGACTGGATCAGTTTCTTCGAGCGGAACACCTCGGTGCTGCGGAACGGCCACTGGGTGCAGCTCGATGTCCCGGCCGACGTGAACCTGAGCTCGCACCGCGAATGGCTGCTGTTCCGGCCGCAGAAGGACTGGACCGTCAACGGGACGGTGTTCCCGGCGGGATCCCTGCTCGCGGCCGATTTCGAGGACTTCCTGGCCGGCAGCCGGGAGTTCGCCGTGCTCTTCACCCCAGATGCCCACACCTCGCTGCAGTCCTGGAGCTGGACGCGGGATTTCCTGCTGCTGAACCTGCTCCGCGACGTGTCCTCGGAAATCCGGGTGCTCGATCCGCTGCGCCGGGGCACGGACGCGGCCTGGGCCTCCACGGTGCTGGATGCCTGCCCGCCGCTGCACGAGGTCAATGCCTATGCCGTCGACGACGAAGACGACGCCGGCGACGCTGATGACGACGGTACGGGCGGTGGCGCCCCGCTGGCGGAGGGCGAAGCCCTCGGCGCCGGGAACGACTTCTGGCTCGTTGCCACGGGGTTCACCACGCCCAGCACTCTCACCCGCGGAACCCTGAAGAGGGCGGGTACCGCCGAGGACGGTCCCGGCGTGGTAAGCACGCACGAGGTGATCCGCGCCTCGCCGTCGTTCTTCAACGAGGAGGCCTACGAGGTCCAGCAGCACTTCGCCGTGTC
>JAODMA010000197.1 GCA_025464545.1 Arthrobacter sp.
GCCCTCGTGCAGCTGGGCGTAGTAGGCGTTGATCTGGCGTGCGCGCTTGGCGCCGAAGATTACCAGTACGTACTTCGAGTCGGCGTCCTTCAGCAGCTCGTCGATCGGCGGGTTGATGATGACTTCAAGGTTCGTGGACACGAATTCTCCAAATTCTAACGGGCCGATACGTCCCGGCGCCTAGCGTGGGTTCGGGGTCAGCCCCATGAGTGAAACAAGCTCGTCCGCTGCCCGTCGAACGTCATCATTGATGACGGTGTGGTCACACTCCGGTTCAGCGGCAAGTTCTAGTTTAGCGGTTTCCAGCCTCTGCTGCTGTTCTTCCGCAGTTTCCGTGCCGCGGCCCACCAGGCGGCGCACCATTTCATCCCAGCTCGGCGGCGCCAGGAACACGAACTGGGCCTCCGGAACAGCCTGCTTGACCTGCCGGGCGCCCTGCAGGTCAATCTCCAGCAGCACGGACCGGCCCTCGGCAATGGCGGCGTCCACGGTGCTGCGGAGCGTGCCGTAGCGGTTTCGTCCGTGCACCACGGCCCACTCCAGCAGCTCGCCGTTTTCCACGAGGGTGTCGAATTCCTTGGCTGACTTGAAGAAGTAATGGACGCCGTCCACCTCCCCCGGGCGCGGCGGCCGGGTGGTCGCCGAGACGGAGAGCCAGACGCCGGGATAGTTGTCGCGGATGTAAGTGGACACAGTGCCTTTACCAACCGCCGTCGGGCCGGCGAGGACTGTCAGTCCCGGATTCTTGCTCACATATTCCTTTGGGCGGTGTTTGGCATAGCCGGTGAAGCTATTTGTCGTCTATAAAATCTACCAGCGCCCGGCGCTGGTGGATGCCGAGGCCGCGGACCCGGCGCGAGGCGGCAATCCCGAGCTGCTCCATGATGGCTGCGGCCCGGACCCGGCCGATCCCGGGCAAGGCCTCCAGCAGTTCAACGATCCGCATCCGGGCGATGGCGTCGTCGGTGTCGCCGGAGCTGAGCAGCTGCGCGATGCTCAGCTCCCCGGATTTCAGCCGCTCCTTGGCCGCCGCCCTGGTGGTCCTGGCGGCGGCGGCCTTGCCTAAGGCCTCGGCACGCTCCTGCGGAGTGAGGGGTCGCAAACTCACTGAAGTCCTCCCTGCTGCGCTGCCGGGCCTGCCTGCCGGTACGTCAAATAGACTCCGGATTGACGGCCCGGCCGGACAGCGCCCAGGCAGTTGCCATGGGCGTGTCCTGAACCTACAGTCTGGACGCGGAAGAAATCAATGGATGATGGCCGCGGTCCCAGCTTGTCCGAAGGTCAGGGCGCCCGCAACTCCTCGAGGGTGCGCAGGGCCGCGTCCTGCAGGTCCCGGACCCGCGGTCCGGCGCCGAGGATCTCGCGGCTGGAGGTGCCCAACACCTGCCCGTAGGCCGCCCCGAACGTTCGGCGCAGATCCGCCGCGGTGGCACCCTGGGCGCCCAGGCCGGGGGCCAGGATGGGGCCGCGGACTGCGACCAGGTCCAGGTCCAGTTCCGTCAGGGCGGAGCCGACCGTGGCGCCGACGACGAGTCCGACGGAAGCCAGATCCGGGGCGGCCAGCTGGTTTTCGGAGGTATCAGACGCGAAGTACCGCTGGTTTTCCGCAGCCGCCGCCGTCACGATCCGGCGGGCCACGGAATCCGCGCCGCCGACGTGCTGCACCGAGGCACCCTCCGGGTTGGAGGTCAGGGCAAGGACGAACACGCCGCGTCCGGTCTGCGCCGCCAGGTCGAGCGCCGGCCGCAGCGATTCGAAGCCCAGGTACGGGCTCAGGGTGACCGAATCCGCGGCCAGGGCCGAACCGTCCCGCAGCCAGGCGTCGGCGTAGGCGGCCATGGTGGAACCGATGTCGCCGCGCTTGGCGTCGGCAATGGTCAGCACCGAGGCCTCCGCGGCCGCGGCAAGGGTCCGTTCCAGAACTGCCATCCCCGCGGAGCCGTGACGCTCGTACAAGGCCACCTGCGGCTTGACGGCGGCAGCGAGCGGACCCACCGCTTCGAGCACGGTGAGCGAGAAGCTCTCCAGCCCGGCGGCGTCGTCGGCCAGGCCCCAGCGCTGCAGCAGCGCCGGGTGCGGGTCGATCCCGACGCAGAGCGGACCGCGCTCGGCCATGGCACGGCCCAGCCGGGAGCCGAAGGACTCCCGGCCGGCCGTTGCTGCTGCCTCAGGCATTCTGCGGGGCCGCGATCTGCGAAGCGGTCTCCGCGGCGGCAGCCTGCGAGGCCGCCAGGGCGGCGGCGTGCTCCTGCAGGCTCGTGACGGACCATTCGTAGGTGCGCAGCGCCTCGATCGCCTGGACCGCGGCATTGAACTCAGCGACCGTCGTGATGCACGGGATCCCGATCGAGGTCGCGGCGGCGCGCAGTTCGTAGCCGTCGCTGCGGGCTTCGCCACCGGAGGGGGTGTTGAAGACCATGTCGATCTCGCCGGCGATGACCAGGTCGGCGATGGTGCCTTCGCCTTCCGCGCTGGAGCCTTCGGCGACCTTCCGGACCGGCGTGGCCTGGATGCCGTTGCGGCGCAGCACATCGGCGGTGCCGCCGGTGGAGACGATCTCGAAGCCGAGGTCCGAGAGCCGCTTGACGCCCATGATCACCGAGCGCTTGTCCCGGTTTGCCACCGAGACGAAGATCTTGCCCTCGGTCGGAAGCGCGTTGTTGGCGGCCGCCTGGCTCTTGGCGAAGGCGGTGTCGAAGTGCTTGTCGATGCCCATGACCTCGCCGGTGGAGCGCATTTCGGGGCCGAGCAGCGAGTCGACCACCTTGCCTTCCGGGGTGCGGAAGCGGCTGAACGGCAGCACGGCTTCCTTGACCGAGACCGGGGCGTCGAGCGGCAGCGTGGAGCCGTCGCCGGTTTCCGGCAGCATCCTGTACGCGGTGCGGAGCTGGTTGACGGTCACCCCGGTGCCGATCAGGGCAGCGGCTTTGGCCATCTGCACGCCGGTCGCCTTGGAGACGAACGGGACCGTGCGGGAGGCCCGCGGGTTGGCTTCCAGGACGTAGAGCACGTCGGAGGCCAGCGCGAACTGGATATTGATCAGGCCGCGGACGCCGACGCCCTCGGCGATCGCCAGGGTGGCGGTCCGGACGCGTTCGAGCACGTTGTTGCCCAGCGTGATCGGCGGGAGCACGCAGGCTGAGTCACCGGAATGGATGCCGGCCTCCTCGATGTGCTCCATGATTCCGCCGAGGTACATCTCCTTGCCGTCGTAAAGGGCGTCGACGTCGATCTCGACCGCGTCTTCGAGGAAGCGGTCGATCAGTACCGGG
>JAODMA010000218.1 GCA_025464545.1 Arthrobacter sp.
GTCCGAATTCATGAACGCGGAGGGCATGGACGATATAGATGGTGCGCGAGTGAGCCGCGGTCAGGCAGATCAGCTGGCGACCGGCCAGGGGGCAGCGGGAAACACGGCGGCGCGGACCTGACCGTGGCTCCTCTCCACGCCTGAGTAAGGGCCGGCCCGGTCGCGCGCCGCTACGGCACGGTCTCCGGGGGTGGCGGGCCGGCGCGGGCGAGTCCGGTGGCCCGCCCGAACATTGTGCCGGCGTCGAGCCGCGTCCGGACCTGAACGGTTTCCCCTGCCCCCTCGGAACAGCTCACGACCCTTGCCTTGTGCCGCCGCGCGACCTCGTCAGCAACTGCGCAGGGCTCGCCGTCAGTGATCCCCCGGGCCGCGTCCGCAGCCGCCAGCGCCGCCAGGTCGGCCGCTGCCGTCGCCCGGGACGCCATCATTGCTGCCTGCGCCAGCAGCGCGATCAAGACCGCCGCCGTAAGTAGGACCAGCCCCAGGGCGAGCGCCAGGACCGTTCCCGAGCCGCGGTCGGGGTGCTGCAGCCGCCCCGGCCCCACAGGGACAGCCGGGGGCTGCTTCACCAACCCAGCCCCACCGGGTGGTGGATACGCACCGGTACGACCCGGACAGGAGCCGCCGCCCGGGCGGACTCTCGCCGCGCCCACGCTCGGGCGGAGAGAGTCCACGGCACCAGCGAACCGACGGCGCCCTGCACCCGGCCGGAGACCGTGACACTGCTCCAGTCGCCTTCGGAGGTGACCGCCGTCCCGGAGGCTTCCCCGGCGAGCCGGCGCACGATCCCGTCAATGGCAGCAGGGCTGTCGCCCCGGGCGAGGGCACGCGCACCCGCCCGGGCGGCTTCCTCGAAGCGGAGCTGCGTCACCCCGGCGGCCGAGCCGGCCAGAACCATGGCCAGCAGGAGGATGACAGCAGGCAGGGCCACGGCAAATTCGGCGGTGATCGCGCCGTGGCCGCTACCGCCTGCGGCACCCGGCCGCGGCTGGAGGCGGCCGTCTGCGGGTGGAGAGCCGGCTCCTCGGGATGCCCGGCGTTGCGGCGGGAACGGCCGCCCGGGCGCGGCCGCGGTGCCGGGTCGTTCACGCGTCATGGCAACGCGAGTGCCGTACGGATGAGATTGAGCAGGAACCCTCGGACCTCGTCACTGCGCATGATGAACACAAGCACCCCGGCGAAGCCCACGGCGGCCAGGGTGGCGATGGCGTACTCGGCAGTCGCCATTCCGGCTTCGGAAACGTTAGGCTTCCTTCTTCGGCTGCCGTGGATCGGGGCGGCGGGGCGGGCGCCGGGATAAATTTCAATAACCTCCGCAGTTCCTACGTCGGCGGGGCCACCGCGGTTTTCCGCCGGGGCTTCTCGGTAAATCGACATGTGCTTTCCTTTCAAAGGTCCGGCTGGATCGCCGGCTCCTTCGACTCTCCCTGCTCCCGCTTGGCCCGGTAAGTCCGAAGAACACCCAAGTGGAAAACAGTGCCATCCAACAGGGTGTGGAGGAGCACTTGAGCCGGTCAGCCAGGGCGCCAGCTCCGGCTCCGCCGGAAAGGCCGGGCCAACGCCGGCTCCGCCGGGTGCAGGACATGAGAAAGGCCTCCTAGCCATTGGCGGTGCGCACCAGGCTAAGAGGCCTTCAATCATCGAGTGGACTCGGCGTCTGTCCGGCTCAGCGCCCTATCGGAGGAAGTATCCCGCGACGTCGGCGATGAGCTGGGAGCTTCCGAGGGAGCGGTTGAACAACGAAACCCGGCCGTCAGAGCCAACCGGGACGGCGACCAGGTTCGGAACTGTCTGTGCCTTGGTGAAGTTCAGGTTGGATGCGTTGGGTCGCGTCGTGCCGGAAGCATAGGCGGTGACGAAACCGATATCCTTGGGCTCCGTGACGGTCAGGTTGAAGACGACGGCGGAGATGTTAGCGGGAACTCCGTTGGCGCCGGCGACACGGAAGGCAACCGCTGCATCCGCCGCAGCGGGTGAAGCATTCCTGGTGTCCAGTGCCCGGGTGGGCCCGATCGCTTTGAAGGCACCCGAGGCCGTCGGGTTTCCGGGAAGGTAGTAGCCGTTGACATCCGCGACGAGGTGGGTGGCACCATCGGAGCGGTTGAATAGCGTCACCTTTCCGTCTGCCCCGACCGGAACGGTCACCAGGTTCGGCACGATCTGGCCCTCGACGAAGTTCAGGTTGGAAGCGCTGGGACGTGCCGCGCCGGAGGCATAGGCCGTGATGAAACCGACTGCGCGGGCCTCTGCCACGGTGAGGTTGAAGACCACCGCTGCCGCCCCGGCAGGGATACCGGCGGCCCCTGCAACTTGGAGGGACACCGTTGAGTCCGCACCCGCGGGTTCGGCATTCCGGGTGTCGAGGATCCGGGACGGGGCCAGCGACCGGAACGAACCCGGTGTGGATGGCGTACCGGTGATGTAGTAGCCGGTCACATCAGCGATCAGCTGGGAGCTCCCATCAGATCGGTTGAAGAGCGTGACCTTTCCGTCGGCCCCCACCGGGACCGTCACAAGGTTCGGCACTGTTTGGCCTTTGGTGAAATTTAGGTTGGAGGCATTCGGGCGTCCGGTGCCCGAGGCATAGGCTGAGACAAAACCCGCGGACCGCGGCGACGTGACCGTCAAGTTGAACACCACAGATGCCACCTTCGCCGGTATGCCCCTTACGCCGGCGACTTGGAATGACACTGCGGAATCAGCAGCCACGGGCGAGGAAGTCCTGGTGTCGAGCATCCGGGTGGGAGTAATCGGGGCAAAGGTTCCGGGCTGGCCCGCCACTCCCTTCGAGCTCTTGATGATGACGTCGTCGATGTAGATATCGCCTGCCTGCCGCCGGTGCTCAGCTCCCAGCTGCACCGCCGACACTGTGTCAACGTCGATTGCGACCTGGCGGCTGGTAAAGACCAGCTTGTCGTCGAACCAGATCTCCACGGTGGTCGCGGCCCCGTTGGCGACTGCGTGCAGGGTCAAGTGGTGCCAGCTGCTCAGCTTTACGGTGGGCACCAGCCGGGTGTACGTAGGGGTCCCGGTTGGGGACGCGACCCGGAGCCAAAGTGGGCCGATTCCGTTATTGGAACGATAGACGTCGAGGACCCTGGTGCCGTCGGTGAAGAACCGGAAGTAGGGAACGTTGTTGCCGTCGACGCCCTTCGCGGTGACGTTGAACCAGCCGTCAGCGTAAACGTCCTTGCTGCCGGCCGGCAGAGGCGTGGAAAAATTCGCCAGGGAGCCGGCCGCGGTGGTCACGTGCAGCTTGGCGGCGCACTTACCGGCGTGGGCAGTTACGTCGGAAACCGTGGCCGTGCCTGACCCCGCAGTGACGGGAGCCCCGAAGCCAGTCGCTGCGATCGTTTGGGCCTCGAAACTGGTCGCCAGCACTGTTGTGCCCGGATAGTTGTTGGTGGGTGCCGGCGTCGCGGGGGCGCAGGTAACGGCGTGCGCCGGGGTGGCACCAACCGCCAGCCCTGCCACCACCAACAGATTCAGCGCCGCGATTGTGCCGGCCCTTCGCAGTCGAATCATTGATCTGCCCCCTGCCTGGACTTCAAACTCCCGATTATTTTTTGCAGACGTACCGAGATACCGGACGCCCTGAGCGGGTGGGTCACGCACGAGGGCGCTCGTACTGCGATGCCTACCGCACAGTACCGAGGGGCGCTTTGGAAAACCTTGAATCAGCCGGGGATCATCGCCAGGAGCACGGGCAGGATGCCGAGACACACAAAGGCCGGCAGGGAGCAAAGACCCAGCGGTACGACGAGCTTCACGCCAAGAGCAGCGGCCTGTTTCTCCGCGGCCCTGAAGCGTTCCCGGCGGATCCGGGCCGCTTGCGCGTACAGAACGGCGGACGAGGGTGCCCCGGTCAGGGCGGCGAATCCGAGGGCGTCCTGTAAGTCCAGCAGCCGCGGTGATCGGATGTTCGAACTGCGCCAGGCGGCGTCCCAGTCGGCACCGATGGCCAGCGCGGACACCACCGGGCGAAGCGGGACGCGGAACTCCTGGGCGGAGAGACCCGTGACGAGTTCCAGAGCCCGTCCGAGACCCGACCCCGCGTCCAGCATCGCCCCGATCAGTTCGAGCATCATGGCCGTGTCGCCAAGGCCCGCGGCGTCAGCCTTTCCGTCCTCGCCGTGGCCCGTCCCCGGGGCTCCGCCCGGCCCTGCACGCCAGGGTTCGTGCTGACTCCGCCGGAGCCGTTGCCTGGCCTCCTTGCGATCGCCAAGGGCCACCGCAGTGGCCCCCGCCAGCAGTACGGCGACGGCGAGGCCGGCCAGCTCGGCAGTCATTTCGTGTGTCCGGCCGCTGACCGGACGAGCCTGGCTGACCAGATCCGTCCGGCGGCTGTGAGGCCAACGCCGGCCGAGAGCGCCGCCAGGCCTGCCGGCTCCCCCAGCAGGATGTTTATCGGGTCCACGCCCAGCATCATGCCCAGTCCCAATCCGAGGACGGGCAGCCAGCCGAGCAGACGAACGGTGGCCCGGGGGCCGGCAAGGGCTGTCTGCCGTGCCGCCTCCGCGTCCACTTCGGCCTCGAGCTGGGCGGCGAAGCGCGTCAAAACGTCGGCCAGCGGACAGCCGCTCGCCTCCGCCACGTCGAAGCACACGGCGAACTCGATCCAGGCACCGCGTTCCCGGTCGTCTGCACGGCTTCCCGGCGCCGCACGGGCAACCCGGACAGAGGCGGCCCTCCGGATGGCCTCCCCCACAGGGGCTCCGCACCTCGCGGCAGCACGGGCTGCGGCGAGGCTGGCACGGGAGGCCGGGGCGAGCGTTGCGTGCCGAGCATCGGACGTACTCCGGCCCGGCGGAGGCTCGACGCCGTAGAGCAGCCACAGCTCATCCCAGAGCAGCGCGGGGGCTCGGCCCCCTCTGAGCAGCGCGGCCGACTGCTGGACCAGCAGTGCCATCGGTACGAAGGTCGGCCCGGGCTGCGTCCAGATCAAAGGGTGCAGGCGGCGGAGCGCCGGCAGGCCCAGCGTGCCGCGCCGCGGGGCAGTCTCGCGGCCCGGGGCTGGCCCCGCGCCAGCCCCAGGTTCCGGGCGGGAGTCGGCATAGCCGCGCGCCGCCCCCCTCGGAGGCGGGGCGAGCCGTATCCGGAGCCGCCGGCTGGGGCCACGGGTCGGCGAAAGTGCCAACCAGACAGCGAGCGCCAACACTCCGACCAGGGCGGGCGTCACGCCGGGGCCCCTGCTGCCCCTGGGTCCAGGCCCAGACGGTGCGCCAGCCTCGGCCACGCCGGGCCGCAACGGACGCCGCCCGCTGCGCCCACTGCCGCTTCGAGAGCCACGGTGACGGCCAGGCCCCCTTCGACGTCCTCCAGGACTCCGATGCACGCCACATACCGCCGGTTCCCGGTTCGGCCCACATGGACGACGGTGTCCAGCGCGCTCGCCACCTGCAGGCGCACAGCGTCCTGGGCCATTCCGGCCAGGGCCCCCAGTGCCGTCAGCCGGGCGGGGACGGCGGCAGCGGTGTTCGCGTGGATGGTTGCACCGCCTCCGGTGTGGCCGGTGTTCATGGCGGTCAGAAGTTCCCGGACCTCGGCGCCCCGGCATTCGCCCACCACCAGCCTGTCGGGCCGCATCCTCAACGCCTGGCGGACCAGCTCGCCCAGGTCCACGACCCCGCTTCCCTCAAGGTTTCCATGCCGGGTCTCCAGCGACACGACGTGCGGGTGCACGGGGTTAAGCTCGGAAGCGTCTTCAATCAGGACGAGCCGTTCCGCCGGATGACATAAGCCGAGGAGCGTCGCCAGCAGCGTCGTCTTTCCGGAACCGGTGGCTCCGCTAATCAAGAAACCCATCCGGCGATCGATCATGCGTTCCAGCACATTCTCGATGAGGGTGCCGAACATGCCGATCTGCCGCAACTCCAGCATCGTGAACACTTTTTCCCGTCGGATTCGCACACTCAGCAGGGTCCCCGTGGTGGAGATCGGCGGCAGGACCGCATGGACCCGGTAGCCGCCATCGAGCCGGACATCCACGCACGGAGACCCGTCGTCGAGGCGCCGCCCGCCGGCCGCGACCAGCCGTGCGGCCAGCGCACGGATCTGTGGCTCGCCGGAGAAGAAGACCGGCACCTTCTCCGGTCCGTCGCCGCGGTCAAGCCAAACCGAGTCCGGGCCGTTGACGAAGATGTCCGTCACGGCGGGATCCCTCGCCAGCGCTTGCAGCGGGCCCAGCCCGGTGAGTTCCGCGCTGATGCTGTCCACGGCGGCCAAGGCACCTGCGGTGCCGAGCATTCGTCCGGTCGCTTGCACAGCGGCGGCCACACGGGACGGAGTGACGGGCCCGGCCTCTGACAGAACGGATTCCCGTACGGTCTGCAGCAAGTGCTCGTCCACCGAGCCGGCGGCCCCGGACCGGATTCCGAGACGGCGCCTGCCGTGGGCACCGTCCGGGGACCCCGCCGCGGCGTGCGCGCTCACCCAAGCTCCCCGACGCTCAGCTCGAGCACCGCTGCGGCGAAGCGGCGGACGACGCGTTGTTGCCCGGAGATCAGGAGCCGTCCAAGTTCCGTTGCCGCAGCGGTGCCCCGGACTTCCGGCATGATCCCGGACAAGGGGAGTCCGACCGAGTCCGAAATCAACGCTCCGTCCAGGACTGCCCCGGGCTTGAAACGGACCACGAGGAACGTTTCCACCGGAGGGAGATCGCGCAGCAGCCGCGCGGTGGCGACGGCCGCGCGCAGCTGGGCGGGGACGATGACAACGAGCCGGTCACAGTCCCAGGCGTAGGCCCGCAGCGCCTCACCGCCGCGGCCGATGTCCAGCAGCACCAGTTCAAAGCCGCGCCGGGCAGCGTCCAGGACGATCGACACCGTGGACGCGTCCGCTGCGGCGGCGCCGTCGCGACTTCCCGGCCACGACAGGAAGGAGAAACCGCCTGCCGTCGGCAGGGACTCGGCCAGCTGGCTTGGATCGATGCTCCCGCTTGCCCCGGTGAGGTCCGGCCAGCGGAGACCAGGCGTGTCTTCGGCGGCCAATGCGAGTTCAAGACCACCGCCGCGGGGGTCACCGTCCACCAGGAGAACGTGTGCGCCATGCCGGGCAGCGGCCTGGGCCAGCCAGATGGCCGCGGTGGTGGCTCCCGCCCCGCCGCAGCCGCCGCTGATACCGAGAACAAGCCCGCCTGGCGCGGGCGAACGGTCCCGGCTGAGGTGCGCCGCAAGCCAGGCCGCGGCTTCGGGCAGCACGGCGACGCGTTCGGCCCCCATCGTCGCCGCCAGGCGCCAGAGGCTGTCCCCGTCGCCAGCGAGTCCGACCAGCACGGCCGGCGCCCGGCGCCGCCGCGGAAGCGTGCTGATGTCGCTGCCCACCAGCACCGCCGCAGCAGGGTCCCAGAACGGTGCTGCCGCCAGCACATCCGGCACCGTCCGCAACGTGCCACCGGCCGCCGCTACGATGCGCTCCACTTCACCGCGGAGCAACTTGTCCCCGGTAACCAGCAGCGTCTCCGCCGACGCGTCCGGCAACCAGGCCGCGTCACTGGGCTCAGCGGCGCGCGGATGCCGGGTGTCGGGGTGAAATAGCTCGTGCCGGCTCATACCGTCACTCTGCCGCCTGGCGGAACGGCCCGTAAGCCGCGCGCCAGGCTATGTGGACAAACCGCCCCGAGCCAGAGGGCAGAATTGACCGTATGTATTTGCTGCTCGCCGCCCACGCTGACGGCGCAGCTCTCCAGGAACTTACCGCCGGTGGCGCCCCCAACCCGGCCAGCCCCGAACCGAGGATCATCAGCGCCGCGGAACTGGCCGGCGTCGTGCATCAGCTGGAGAAGCGCCGGCCGCGCTGGATCTGGCACCGCACGCAGGACTGGTACCCCTCCCTCCTGGCGGCCGGAGTAGAGCTGGAACGCTGCTACGACCTCTCGCTCTGCGGCACGATCCTGGCCCATTCGGAATTCACCGCGCACACCTCCTATGCCAGGAACGGCGAGAAGCTCACCCAGGACGATGAGCTGCAGCAACCGCCCCGGGCGCTCCTGCCGCCTCCCCCGCCCGCCGACCAGGATGTGCTGTTCGATGATCCAGGGTTCCGCCGTGCGCCACGGCACACTCCGGAGG
>JAODMA010000249.1 GCA_025464545.1 Arthrobacter sp.
GAGCCTCCGCTGGCTGCGGCGAGCCCCAGCAGGACCCGGATGGTGGTGGTTTTGCCCGAGCCGTTGGGACCCAGGAAACCGAAGACCGAGCCTTTGGGCACGGACAGGTCGACGCCGTCGACGGCCAGCTGGTGGCCGAAGCGTTTGCTGAGGCCGCGGGTTTCGATGCTCAGGTCAGCATCCGGTACGACGGCGGTCACCGGGCCGCCACACTGCCGTCACCGCGCGCCGCCACCGGCTAATCAGCCCTTTGCGGCGGCGGACTGGAGCCGTTCCAAGGGCACGGAACCGGCAAATATGCGCCCGTCGTCAAGAATCAGGACGTTCACGAGCGCGGTGGAGAGGAGCTTGCCGCCCGGCACGGTGACGGCCGCCTGCTCACGCAGCGCTCCCGCTCCGGATCCTGGTGCGCCGGGGAGTTCGCGGGCCGTCGATGGCGGGCCGGCCGGGGCGGCATCCGGCAGCCCCGCGCCGGACGGGATTTCGATCACGGATTCCCACCCGGTGCCGGTAATCGAGGGGTGCTGGCCCTTCGTCCCGGGCCGCTTAGCCGACGGCGGCAGGGAGCCTTCCGTGCTGTGCTCCGGAACCGGTATTTCCTTGACGGTAGCCCCGGGAGGCGGGGTGAACGCGAAGACGGACGCGTCGGGGGCGTCGAGTGAGAGGTTTGTGAACGCGACCCGGAAGGCCGGTTCGGACTGACCCTGCGCCTTCAGTTCGACGCCGAGCGGCAATCCGCTCTCGCCGTCAACCAAGACCGCAATGGAGCCCATCAGAGTTCCGGTCGACTTCGGGGTGAGCACGAGGTTGTACGCGGCCCGCCCGGCCACGCGGACGTCCGCACCGACCGCCACCTCAGAAGTCGCACCGAGTTTGGCCAGCAGAGTATCGGCCAGTTCCTCCGGGGTCCGCATGCTGCCTGGCCCCGTCCGCTGGCGTTCTGTGCCCGCAGGCAACTGGGCGTGGGCGGCGGTGTTGTCCTTGGAGTTGTAGAACCAAAGCTCGTTGCCGCGCTTGACGGCATTCCGCTCAGCCATCCGGTCCATCACCTGAAAACGGGCGTTCTCCGGCCCGTCGAGGTAAACGCGGGCAGTGTGCGGGCCGGACAGCAGCTCCAGCCACACGGTGTCCGGCGAACCGGAGTCCGGTCCGGCCGTCGGCAGCTGCGGCAGGCCGAGTTCCGACGTCTGTTCCAACGTTCCGGAGAGGGACTTCTCCTGGTGCTGGGCAATCATCGCCAACACTTCCTGTGCCGTCTTGGCAGGCAGGGGGTCACCGGCGCGCGCGGGAAGCGAGCCCACCATCACACCCCCCGCAATCACGGCGGGGACGGCCACTGCGGGGATCCAGCGCAGCCATTTGCGGGTCACAGGGACCGCGCTCCATCGTTGCAGCTCATGATCCAACAGTACGCCCGGAATCTGACGAGGAGCACCCCCGAATGTGCCATGGCGGCGGGCCCGCTACTGCACTACGGAGAGGGTCAGCTCGACGGCACCCAGCAACCGCGCAGCCGGCGGAGGAACCAGGCGCACCGCAGAATGAAAGCCAGCGACCGTCCGGCGCCTGCTGAACTGTCGCCTCTGCGGAACCATGCGCTCAGGAGGGCACAACGGTGCCCGCGGCCCCGTCGACGGTGATGCTGTTCCCGGTGAGGATCCGGGAGGTGGCGTCCGGGACGCCGACGACGGCGGGAATTCCGTACTCACGGGCGACGACGGCTCCGTGCGAGTTGGGTCCGCCCATCTCCATGACCAGTCCTCCGGCGGTGAGGAACAGTGGCGTCCAGCCCGGATCCGTGGACGGCGCCACGAGGACTTCGCCGGGTTCCAGGCGTGCCCCTTGCGGATCCAGGATCACGCGGGCCCGGGCCGTGACGGTGCCCGCTGACGCCGGCGCGCCGGTCAGGGTTCCTGGTGCCAGGCCGTCTCCCCCGTCGCCGGGGCCCGTTGCTGTTGGGCCTCCGGGGGTCGGCAGCGCCTCAGGCTCGGTGCCGTCCGAAAGCAGCACCCGGGGAATGTGCCGGCGGCCCAGCTCTTCGTCATAGGCAATCCGGCGCTGCGCCACGACGCCGTGCAAAGTACGGCCGCTGAGCCCTGCCCGGGCCTCTGCGAGATCAAGGAAGAAGACGTCAGCGGCGCCTTCGATAGTCCCCAGTGTGACCAGCTCCGTCCCGACCAGGGCGAGCTGCTCCCGTACCGCCGCCAAGGCCTCCACGATGTGGTATTTCGGCAGCTCGCGCAGCCCGGCGAGCAGGCGGGTCCGTTTCAGCGCGGCGCGGACCAGCCCGCCGCGCAGCCGGCTCCGCTCCCCGGCCGCCGTGGCGAGCCTGTCCACATGCTTCTCCGCCTCGCGCGCCGCCTTGCTGAACTGCAGATCCGGGGCCAACCCGGGATCGTCCAGCCGCAGATAGTTGGCCAGGACGCCGAGGATGTAGGAGGGGTCATCGGACCAGCGGGGCATTCCCAGATCGATTTCAGCCACGGCGCGGTGCCCGTAGTGGTCCAGGAAGCCGGCGAGCCCGGACTGCGCCGCGGCGGGAAGCTCCCTGGCGCGGTAGCGGCGGGTGAGCTCGGGGACCGCGGTGTCGGTAACCACGGCGGCGGATCCGGCCTCGGCCCGGATGACGGCGGCGAGCTGCCAGAGGGCCAGGTCCATCTCGGTAGTCACGTTGTTGGGCAGACCCCGCAGGACGGCCTGTAGCTCCCCTGGTTCGGCGCGTCGGCCTAGCAGCTTGCCGGCGGCGGCCAACAGGGCGAAGCCGAGGGCGGGAAGGGGAACGATGCTGGAGACGACCGGGAACAGGTCCCGGCCCAGGATGCGCTCGGTGTGGTCCAGCCGCTGCAGGGGCGTCGCGTCCACCGGCACTGCAAGGGCCGCCCTGAACCGCACGCCGAACCGTTCGACGCGGCGCAGGGCCGCTTCCGGGGAGATCAAGGCGCGGAGCAGGGACTCCGCCACCCGGCCGCGGGCGGCGACCGGAACGATGTGCTTCAGGACCGGCCAGGGCGACCTGATCGTGACGGAGAACCGGGGGTCCTCGAAGAGCCGTCGCAGCACCGCCGCGGAGCGCGCCTCCATCACGTCGAAAACCCGCGGGAGAATTGCCCGGCCCGTGGAGCTGCGGGCCACGCGCGTCAGGTCGAAGAAGATACGCTGCCCTGCCTCGAGATAGGGGGATGGGCCGGCGGACGGTTCCGGGACGTCAAAGCGCGCCGCCTGCGCCACGGAGGAGGCAATCCGCCGGAAGCCCGCGAGCCCCATGGGCGTCAACGGACGGGTGAGGCCCTGGGCCAGGCTGAAACACAGGTAAACCCGCGTCCCGTCCCCGGACGGCCGCTTCTCCGGGAGCGGGTAGAGGGTGGTGATGGGGCGGGACTGGGTCAGCCAGGCCGCGCCTTCCTGGTCGATGGCCCATCCGAGGTCCTGCGGGGAGCCGAAGTGGACCTCCGCGCGGCGGCCGAGCAGCTCCAACACGGCGAGCTGGCTGTCGGTCAGACAGGGCAGGGACACCCCGGCGGCCTGTTCGATCCGTTCGGTTCCCCCGCCGGGCAAGGGCCGGATAGCCACGGCCTTGCTCCCGATCCGGCGCTCCAGAATTCTTCCCGTGGCGCCGTCCACAATGAAGTGGTCCGGGTTCACGGCCCCGGAAACGACGGCCTCACCCAGTCCCGGGCTGGCGTCGATCACCGCCTCATGCCGTCTGCCGGTAACCGGATTAGCGGTGAAAAGCACTCCGGCGACGGCGGCATCAGCCATCCGCTGGACCACGACCGCCAGCGCCACAGTCGACGGGCTGATCCCATGGGTGGCGCGGTAGCTCACCGCCCGGTCCGTCCACAGCGAGGCCCAACACTGGCGGACGGCGACGAGGACGGCCTCGGAACCGACCACGTTCAGGAAAGTGTCCTGCTGGCCGGCGAAACTGGCGAAGGGCAGGTCCTCGGCCGTCGCGGAGGACCGCACCGCCACCGGGACGTCCGTCCCGAGGGCCGCGTAGGAGGCCATTACGGCCCCGGCGATCCCCGCGGGGACGGCTGCGCCCAACGCCAGAGCGCGGGCGTTCGCAGCCAGCCCGGCCAGCGCAGGGAGGTCACCGGGGGCGGCCGCAGCAAGTCCGAGGTGGACCTGTTCGAGTCCCACGGGCGCCATCGCCTCCCGGTAAGCCCTGGTTGTCACGCAGAACCCGGCCGGCACCGGCAGCCCGGCGCGTAGCAACTCCCCCAGATTCACTGCCTTTCCGCCGACCTCGGCGAGCATGTCCTTGCCGACCAGCTCCAGTCCGAGCACCAGCCGGTGCTGCGGCTCGGCCCGGTGCGGAGGCTCACGCCCCAGCGAATCCGCGCCTCGGAGCTGCTCCACGGGCCGGCCTCCCTTCGGTGCGGAAGATTACCGTACCGTCAGTCGCCGAGGATGGGGCCGAAGGAGGACCGGTCCGCCAGCCGCGGATCGTCCCGGTCCGGGACCACCATGACCGGGCCTTTGGCGTGGTGCAGGATGCCGTCCGACGTCGAGCCGAGCAGCATTCCGGCGAACCCACCGCGGCCGCGGGTGCCTACGACCACCAGTTCGACGTGTCGGCTGGCCTCGACGAGGATGTCCACCGGGGAGCCGTCCACGAGCTGGGTCTCCACCGCCAGCCGGGGGAAGTGGCTCTTGAGCCAGGCTACGCCGGCGTCGAGCTGGACTTTGATATCGGCGAAGAGTGCTTCCCGGTCCATCGGGGCGGGAACCCAGGCCAGCGACCCGTTGTACTGGGGTACGGCGCAGACCAGCCGGAGCGGGGCCGAGAACCGCTCGGCCTGGGCCGCCGCCTCCAGTACAGCTACCCGGGCCTGTTCGGAGCCGTCGACCCCCACGACGACCACGTTCTCGATCGGCTGGTGCCCGGACTTTGCCCGTTCGGCCAGGACGTGCTTGTCGTCGGTGGTTTCGCCAAGCCGGTCGGCGCAGATCAGCGGGATGGTGACCGTCGGACATTTCGCATGGGCGGGCAAGGCGCTGCTGACGGAACCGAGCAGCCGGCCCACGAAACCGCCGCGGCCGCGGGTGCCGAAGACGAGGAGCTCGGCGGTCTCCGTCATTTCCAGCAGCACACCGGACGCATCGCCGTTTTCGACCGAGGCGTCGACGTCGATGTTGTAGCCGGCGACCTTGTCCAGCGCCTGCTTCAGAATGGCTTCCGCGCCCTCGCGAATCACCGAATCGTCCACAGTGGCGTAACCGCCGTCGAGCCCGGAAGCCGCGAAGATCGGGACGGAGTAGGCGGTGACAATGTGCAAGGGATGCTGGCGGCGCTCAGCCTCACGGGCAGCCCACACGAGTGCGCACTGGCTGTGGTCCGAACCGTCCACGCCGACCACGATCCCCCGGGGAGCGGAAGGCCCTCCGGTTTCCCCTGCCGGATCCGGATGAACCTGTTCTCGGCCCATGGGGTCCGCCTCCTCGCGATTCTTGCCTGATGTTGCCGCTATTCTGCCAGAGGTATCGGCGCGCATCGTCCGGGCGCACCGTTTGCCGGCGTCGAGGTCCAGATGCAGCAGGCAACAACCCCTGTTTTTCCCAACTATTCTCGGTTAAACGACAACTGGCAAGCGCCCCGGCGGGCGCCCACGCGGACGGGCCCGGCGCAGGTTTTACACAGTGTTAACACTACGTGCGGCGGCGCATAAAGCCCGGTTCTCCGGTCCCCAACGGGCAAGAACCGCCGTAGATGGCCGATCCGAGGAATGTTTGGCGGGCCCTATCCATGGCAGGGAATCTTCGGTAGTCTACGAGGCATCGCTGAACCGAGACACGAGTTTCAGAACGCAACTTCCCACGGAGCGGGCGTCTGGACCGGTCAACGACATGCGGCGCGTCTTCCCCCACGGGCACCATTCGAGAAAGGACCCTCCAGTGTCGAGCGTGCCTGTGCATGGGGGTATCGAGCGGACCACCGCGGTAATCATCGGCACGGGCCTTTCCGGCCTCGCAGTCGCCAGCGAACTGCGGCGCCGCGGGGTGGACTGCATCATTGTGGACGGTCTGGACCTGCTCGGAGCGGGTCATCCGGCCAACACATCTTCCCTCCAGCGCTGCGACGCGGCCGATGCCGCAACGTTGCGGGAACGCAACGAGATCCTGCGTCACCTGAGGAATTACGCCACGAGCCACAAGCTGGACGTCCGCACCAACATCCGGGCCCTGCAGCTGGACCACCTGGATGCCGGCGACGCGGGGTCCCGCACAGAGCAATGGGCTGTGCGCACGCCGGGCGGGGTTCTCCTGGCGGACCATCTGGTCCTGACCCGGTGCGCCCACAGCCAGCTGCGCCGCATGCTCTCCGAACTCGGCGTCGCGGCCGGGCAGAACCTGATGGCCGCCATGCACGCGCTCGGGATGTATTTGGTGGGCGTGGGCGAGCTGATCACCCCCACGCCGAAGGAAGTCCTGCGCCAGGCCAAGGTGGTAGGGAACGCGATCTCTGCCAAGGTCCATCCGGGCGGCTTCCCGGCTGCACTCTCCACCGGGTTCGCCCTCGCGGCGCCTGCCTGACTAGCCCTGGCGGGCACCGCCCCGCGTCGCGCTTGAGTCGCGCTCCCGGCCGCCGGGCGCCCGACGGCCGCCGAGCGGGCGGGCACACGGTTTAGCCCTTGCCGCCCACGTCGCCGCCGTCGCTGCCCTCCCCGCCCCGGGTAAGGCGCCGCTTTGCCATCAGCGCCAGGGCGACCAGGATCCCGACAGCCGTTCCGACGAAGATCACGAGGCTCCACGGGAACGGCTCTGCGGCGTTCGGCACCGGGGCCGGAGTCGCCGTGGCGCCGGGTTGGGGGGTGGTCAGCGTGGGGACCGCAGGGGCCGCCGTCGAACCCGCTCCTCCTGCCGTGGCGGTGAAGCTGAAGTTGCCTTCAATCGGGTGGGAGTCGGAGCTGACCACGCGCCACGCCACGGTGAACACCCCGGCGGGGGCGCCCGGTTTCAGCTTCTGCGAGGCGGTGTTGTCCACGATTTCCACATTGCCGTCAGCCCAGTTGTTTCCCGCGGCGTCGGTCACCAGGATCTGGGATCCCAGCACCAGGGGGTTCCTGTTGAAGGTGATCGAGACCTGCTCCGGCGGCGTGGACACGGTGGCGCCAGGGGCGGGGCTGGTCGATTCCGCGGCGTCGTGGGCCGAGGCCGGATCCACGGCCCAGACCAGGGCGGAGACGAGGATCATGGCACCGAGCACGGAGCTCAGCAGCTGTCGGATCAGGCGCATGGGCTGACTACTCCTAGTGTTGGCTTGCTTACAGACTAGGCGAAATCGGCGGATCGGCCGGTCCGCGCCCAATAGGATTCAAGTAACCACCCACATCTCCCGGAGGACTTATGCTCAAGCAGGGCTCGGCACTGGACCGGTATTTCAAGATTTCCGAGCGGGGGTCCAACTTCTCGCGAGAGATTCGTGGCGGCTTCGCTACGTTCTTTGCCATGAGCTACATCGTGGTGCTGAATCCGCTCATCCTCTCCGGTCCCGATTCCTCCGGCGCAATCCTCGGCTTTCCCGCCGTCGCGGCAGTCACCGCTTTTGTCGCCGGCATCCTCACCATCCTGATGGGGGCTTGGGCGAAGCACCCCTTTGCGATGGCAACCGGCCTGGGCGTCAATGCCTTCGTCGCCGTCACGGTGGCGACCAATCCCGGGCTGACGTGGCCGGACATGATGGGCCTCGTGATGCTCTCCGGCGTCACCATGCTGATCCTCGTCCTGACCGGATTCCGGACCGCCGTATTCAGGGCCGTACCGGAGGGACTGAAGACCGCGATCGTGGTGGGCATCGGCCTCTTCATCGCCCTGATCGGACTCGTCAATGCGGGCTTCGTGCGCCGCATCCCCGACGTCGCCGGCACGACCGTTCCGGTCGGCCTGGGCTTCGACGGCAAGCTCCTGGGCTGGCCTACTCTTGTGTTTGTCTTCGGACTGATCCTGACCATCGCACTCGTGGTCCGCAAGGTCAAGGGCGCGATCCTGATCGGCATCGTCACCTCGACCATCCTGTCCGTGATCCTGGAATTCACCCTGCATATCGGCCCCAGCTTTGACGGCAAGAACTTCAATCCCCAGGGCTGGTCCCTGGTGGCCCCGCAGTTCTCCGAATGGGCTGCCCCGGACCTGTCCCTGATCGGCAAGGCCAACCCGTTCGGCGCCTTTGAACACCTGGGCTTCGTCGCCGCAACCCTGCTGGCCTTCGTGATCCTGCTGAGCATCTTCTTCGACGCCATGGGCACCATGGTGGGCCTGGCCACGGAGGCCGGCACCATCGACAAGGACGGCAACATCCCCAATGTCGACCGCGTGCTGCAGGTGGACGCGCTCGGCGCCATCGTGGGCGGCGGAACGTCGGTGTCCTCCAACCAGATCTACGTGGAATCCGGCGCCGGCATCGGGGAAGGCGCCAGGACCGGCCTGGCCTCGATCGTCACCGGCCTGCTGTTCCTCGTGGCCATGTTCTTCACCCCGCTGATCAACCTCGTGCCGTTCGAGGCCGTCGCCCCGGCCCTGGTCGTTGTCGGCTTCATGATGGT
>JAODMA010000285.1 GCA_025464545.1 Arthrobacter sp.
GACTTGGTCCTGCTTGATGGTCCTGCTCGAAGACACAGTCTACTTGCGCGTCTTTGTGCCTTATGACACACTATCACTCAGACATAAGATGTCAGACATCTTACAAATATGGCATCGGCGGCCTGCCGCAGATCAACACACACAATGGAGTGCAAAGTGCCCCTCGAAGCAGATGTGCTCGCCGCCTTCCCGGCCGAGGTACAGATCCCCGCCCGTCTCGTGGCCGACAGCGTGGCCGCCTCGTCCCGGGACGTCCCCCGGATCCTGGTGGTCCTTGACGATGACCCCACCGGCACCCAGTCCGTCGCGAACCTGCCCGTGCTGACCCGCTGGGAGCCGGCCGACTTCGACTGGGCTTTCGGGCACGAGATTGACGGGCAACGCCCCCGCGCCGTCTACGTGCTGACCAACACCCGGAGCCTGGACCCGGCCGAAGCGGGAGCCCGCAATGAGGAAATCGTCCGGAATGCGCTCACAGCTGCGGCCGGGCCGGGCAGCGCCGGTTCCGGGCTGCGCCTGAGCTTCGTCAGCCGCAGCGATTCCACTCTGCGCGGCCACTACCCCCTGGAACCCGATGTCATTGCCGCCACCGTCGCCGCAGTCAGCGGCGAAGCCACCGACGGAGTCGTGATCGTCCCCGCGTTCCCGGACGCCGGCCGCGTCACCATCGGCGGCGTGCACTACATGCGCGGCACCGGCGACGACGCCGGGAAGCTCACCCCGGTCGCGGAGACGGAATTCGCCAAGGACGCCAGCTTCGGGTTCGCCAACTCCGAGATGGCCAGGTACGTGGAGGAAAAGTCCCAGGGCCGCTTCGCAGCAGCGTCGGTGATTGTCCTGGACCTGAACATCATTCGCGCCGGTGCCGCCAGGGACGGTGTCTCCGCGGACCCATCCGTCTCTGCCAAGGCCATCGCCGACGCGATCGCCGCGGCCACGGACTCCACCCCGATCGTCGCGGATATCGTCACCGAAAACGATCTCCGGGCGCTCGCCCTCGGCCTGGAGGAAGCCGAACGCCGCGGCAAGAAGCTCCTCTACCGCGTCGGCCCGCCGTTCGTCCGCGCCCGGATCGGCCAAGAGATCCGTTCCGAGCTCAGCGCCGAGGAAGCCTACACCGGCAACATCCCGTCGGAAGCCGGGGGCCTGATCGTCGTCGGCTCGCATGTGGGTGTCACGACCCGCCAGCTCAAGGTCCTCACCGAACAGCACAGCGCCGCCCGCATCGTGGAAATCGACGTTGAAAAACTGCTCGGCGAAAACGCGGACAGCTACCTTGACCAGACCGTCGCGACGGTCGTCGATGCCCTGCACGGCGGCGACGTCATTGTCCACACCAGCCGGCTGCTCATCAAGACCGACGACGCCGCCGAGAGCCTGCGGATCGCGCGCACCGTCTCGGCCGCCGTCGTCGCCGTCGTGAACCGCACGCTCAAGACTTTCCCGCCGCGGTTCGTCATCGCCAAGGGCGGCATCACATCCTCGGACGTCGCCGCCCACGGGCTGGAGATCCGGCACGGAATCGTCCGCGGACCCATGCTGCCGGGCATCGTGAGCCTGTGGGAACCGGTGGACGGGCCCGCGAAGGGCATCCCGTACATCGTCTTCGCCGGGAACGTCGGCGACGACCAGTCCCTGGCCCAGGTCACCCGCAAACTCAGCAACACCTTCTAATCCCCACCCACCCCCTGACCCCGCAAGCTCGGCCAGGGAACCCGGCAGGTGTGGCCCCACCCACCTGCTGCCCCAACACACGCCTTCAACGGAGAAAACCATGACCGCACAGTACACAGTCACCGTCCTCGGCCTTGGCGCCATGGGCCTGCCGATGGCCACCCGCCTTGCCACCGAGCTGACCGTCCACGGCTTCGACATCGCCGAGCCGCGGCTGAAGCTCGCCGAAGAGGCGGGCATCCGGACCTTCACCTCCGCCCGCGAAGCCGCCGAGGGTGCCGACGCCCTGCTGCTGGCCGTGCGCAACGGCGAACAGCTCGACGACGTCCTCTTCGGCGAGAACGGCGTGGCCTCTGTGCTGACGCCGGGAGCCGTCGTGATCCTCGGCAGCACCGTGGGCACCGACGCCATCCCGGCCACGGTCGCCCGCCTCGCCAAGTTCGGCGTAGCCCTCGTGGACGCGCCGCTCTCCGGCGGACCTAAGCGCGCCGGCGAAGGCGACCTGCTGATCGTCGTCGGCGCCGACCCGGCGGCCCTCGAAACGGCCCGCCCGGTGCTGGAACTCCTGGCCTCCACGCTGACGGTCGTCGGCGACAAGCCGGGAGATGGCCAGGCCCTCAAGACCGTGAACCAGCTGCTCTGCGGGATCCACATCGCTGCAGCGGCCGAGGCGATGGCCCTGGCCGACGCCCTCGGCCTGGATCAGGCCAAGACACTCGCAGCCCTGGAAGCCGGCGCTGCCGGTTCCTTCATGCTCTCCAACCGCGGACCGCGGATCCTGGAGGCCTACAGCGAAGGTGGCGCCGAGGTCCTCAGCCGGCTCGACATCTTCGTCAAGGACATGGGCATCGTCGGCAAAGCCACCCGCGCCGCAGGCCTCGCCACTCCCGTGGCCGCCGCCGCCGAGCAGCTCTACCTCCTGGGCCAGGCCCAGGGTCTCGCCGCCGCCGACGACTCCGCGGTCATCAAGGTCGTGGCGCCCACCAAGCGCACCGCCTAGCACCGTCCCCGCCACTTCCTAACCCTGTCCCGTCAAAGGAGACACCCGTAGTGAACCCCTGATTAATTCGCTGATGGTGCGGGCTGCCGACGCCCCCGCCATTAAACCTGCGGTGGAGCTGGGCACCCCGCTGCGGCTCACCGTCGCAGCGGTTGGCATCGCCCTGCTGCAAGTCCGACAATAGAGGCAGCGCACCGGGCCGTCCCCGGATACGGGCGGGCCGGTCGGGTTGTAGGTTCCTGAGGGGCGCAGTGGTTCCAGAGCAGGAGGCATCCAGCGGCCCGGGTGCGACGCCGGACCGGGACCTGGTGATCGATCTCGCCAGGTTCTTCTGCCTTGCGCTCGTGGTCATCTCGCACTCCCTGATGGTGAGTCCGGAGCTGCACCCGGACGGCACGGTGACTTACGAAAATACGCTCGGCAACCAGCGCTGGTTCGAGCCTGTCGTCTGGATCCTCCAGATCATGCCGCTCTTCTTTGTGGCCGGGGGGATCACCGGGTTGCAGTCATGGCGCCGGCTCCGTTCCCGGGGCGGCACCGCCTTCGACTTTCTGCGGGGCCGCCTGCTTCGCCTCATCCGTCCGTCCGGCGTCCTGCTGGCCGTCATGTTCGCCGGGCTGTGGCTGGCCCGGCTGGCCGGGGTCGACGCCCGAGTCATCCAACTGCTGGCCGCGGGCGCCGGGATGCCGCTGTGGTTCCTTGCCGCTTACCTGGCGGCGCAGCTGAACCTGCCAATGTTCGCCGCGCTGCATGCCCGGGCGCCCTGGCTGACCCTCGCCGGGCTCAGCTCCCTCGTCACCGCGGTGGATTGCCTGCGCGGGGTTCTTCCGCTGCTGGCCTACCTCAACATGATCTTCCTCTGGTGCGCCGTGCAGCAGCTCGGATTCATCCTGGCGGACGGCGGGCTGCAGCTCCTCGCCCGCCCGGCCCTGGCCAGCCTTCTCCTGGGCAGCAACCTTGTGCTGGCGCTGCTCGTTGCACTGGGCCTGTACTCCGGAAACATGCTGGTGAACCTCAATCCACCCAACCTGACGCTGCTGCTCCTTGCCGTAGCGCAAGCCGCCGCCCTGCAGCTTTTCCGGCCGGCGCTCCTGCGGGTGGCGTCCGCGGGCTGGGTGCGTCGGATGATGCTGGTCGTCGGCCGGCGGTCGATGACCGTCTACCTGTGGCACCTGCCCCTGCTCGCGGCGATGTCCGGCCTGCTGTTGCTCACTGACTTCCCCCAGCCGGCCGGCGGAACCTCCGCCTGGTGGTGGAGCCGGCCGGTCGTGTTGCTGGGTGTCGTTATTCTGCTGCTCCCGGTCCTGGCGCTCTTCGGCAGGCTGGAGGAATGTCCGACGTCGGCCCTATCTTCGCGCTCCTGCCCCGCAGCCACGGTGCTCACCGCCGTCGTCGTCGTGTTCATCCCGGTCGCCGACGCGGCACTGAACGGGCTCACCCTCGGGCTCCTGGGCGGGGGAGCGGCGTGCTTCGCGCTGGCAGTCCTGCTGCTTGGCCGCATTCCGGCCGGACGGGCGCGGCGGCGGCCAGTGACGGACCGGGCGGACCATTGCCACGCCCGCCATTAAGTGCCAATGTCGAACCATGACGGAGAACTCGGCAACCACTGAAGACACGTTCCGCCCAGACGTCTCCACTACCCGCAACGATGCCCAGCATCGTTACGAGTTGCACGTCGGCGGCAAGCTGGCCGTAGAGATCCGATTCATCGACAAACCCGGCCATGTGGACTTCATCCACACCGACACTGCGGAACAGTTTCGCGGACATGGGCTTGCCAAAGTGCTGGCCCACTTCGCCCTCGATGATGTGGTGGCGTCGGGGAAGCGGATCATTCCGAACTGCCCGTTCATGTACCGCTACCTCCGCAAGCACGACTCCTACAACCAGGGCGTCGACTGGCCGGAGCAGCCCCCGGCGGGAGCCTGAAGGAGGGGCCCGGGATCTCCGGACCGGATCCGCTAATAATCGGCTTGTGAGCCGGACGACAAACTCGTATGGTTTTAGCAGAGTTATGCAGTTGGCTCTTGGCCGTGTCCTTTGGAGAACCCCGTGAACCATAAACTGCGTGTGCTTGTCCGTGTGGATGTCGACCCCGGACACGTGACTCTCGAAGTCACGGGCTGCCTTACCCAGGCAGATTTCCCCGCGCTGCTGCACATCCTGCGGCGGACCGGCCGCCTGGAATCCGGATCGGAAGTCAGGGTGGACCTCCAGGGTGCGTCGCACCTGGACCCCGAGATCCTGTTGCAGTTGCGCAGCATCGCGGCCGCAAGCGAGGGGCAGGCAGGCGCCGACCAGTTCCGGGTCACGCTCGATGAGCCGGCCGAGTTGCCGATCTGCCTGCTGCACGTCGGCTCCGACAGTGAAGTCCTCGCAGACCTTGAAGGAGAACTCGCCACTGTCCCGCTGGATTTCGGCAGCGACGGCGTTCCGGACAGTATCCACGGCGGGCCGCTGAGCCCCGGCCTGGATGAAAACTTCGGCCCTATTCCGGCCGAGCTCACCGTCAACGGGCTGAAACTTGCCGACTACTTCGAAGGAACGCTGGACCCGGCGGCAACCGTCCGTGCGCTTTCCGACGTTGCACTGGGCCAACTGGCCGATGCCTTGTACCGCCACCTGGATACCAGCAGCCCTTCCTTCGGCGCCCACACCTGGTATGAGCTTGCCGCGGAGGAGCTGCAGAACCGGCATCTGGCGGCCGCCGACGGCCCCTCGGAAGACGAACTTGCCGCAGGTCAGCCCCTCGCCTGACGGGGCATCGTCCTCGCCTAGGCTGTCGCTATGACCCCTGCTCCCGAGAAGCGCTCTGAGACCACCGCCCTGATCACGGGCGCGACCGCCGGCATCGGGGCGGAGTTCGCCCGCCAGCTCGCCGAGCAGGGATACGACGTGGTTCTGGTGGCCCGGGATGCCGCCAGGCTGCAGGCCAAGGCGGAGGAACTGGAGCGTCGCTACAGCGTCCGCGCCGAGGTGCTGGCAGCCGATCTCGCGGACGACGCCGGCGTGGCCGCCGTTGTCGCACGGCTCTTGGATCCGGCCCGGCCGGTGGGGATCCTGGTCAACAACGCGGGGATCGGTCTGTTGCACTCCTTCGCCGAAAACGACATTGCCGACGAGAAGCGGCATCTTAAGCTGCACGTTGAATCCGCGATGGAGCTCACGCACGCCGCGCTGCAGGGAATGCTTCTGCGGCAATCGGGCCGGATCATCAATGTGGCGAGCGTGGCGGCGTTCCTGCCCCGGGAGACGTACTCCGCGGCCAAAGCGTGGGTGGTGAGCTTCTCCCGGTGGGCCAATCTTGCCTATGCCAAGCGCGGGGTCAGAGTGACTGCGGTATGTCCGGGTTTCACCCACACCGAGTTCCACGACCGGATGGGGATGGACAAGGCGGTGGCCCCGCGCTGGCTGTGGCTGCAGCCGGAGCGCGTGGTCCGCGAGGGTCTGGCAGACAACCAGCGGGGCAAGGCGGTCTCGATTCCGGCCAAGCGCTACAAACTGCTGGCGGCAGCGGCCCGCGTCCTGCCCTCCCGGCTTGTGGCCGGGCCGCCCCGGCGGGCCAGGTAACCGCGGTCGTGGCCGCCGGACATGCTCATTTGTAGGGCCCGGGCGCAGGG
>JAODMA010000074.1 GCA_025464545.1 Arthrobacter sp.
GCCCCGCCAAGGTTCGCCTCGCTCCTGACATAGTCCACGTTGCCGTGTTCTTCGGCGACGTCCTTGGCAGGCGCCGTGCCGCTGTCGACAAGGCAAATGGAGCGCACTGGAGCCGTCTGGTTGTTGATGGCGTCCAGCAGAACGGCCAGCTCCCGGGGACGGTCAAACGTCACGGCAGCAACTGCAACCGACTGGGTCATCGCGGAGGTCCTTTCAGCGGGCCGTATGTGGTTTTCCCGCCGGCGACGGGCCGTGGGACGCGAAGACAGGTGGCCGTTGGCATTAGTATCTTGACTAGAGTCCACTGTAATACAGCCCTGTCAGGCACTACGCACTGCCTGCCCTGAGCATGGCGACGGAGAAGTTTCATTTACCGAAAGACAAATCCACGGCAAGTTGCGCCACCCCTTTCCCCATACCCGCTACGGACACCGTGGCTGCGGAATGTGCGGCCGGGTGCCGCTTGCGCTGACGTCTTCGGGCAGGTGGTTTCCCCGTGATCATGTACCTGCTCATGATGCTGACGGCGGCGGTAGTCAGCTACGCGGTGACGTGGGGCGCGCGCATGGTCGGCAACAGGCTGGAGCTGTTCTCGCCCATCCGCAGCCGCGACATGCATTCCACCCCGATCTCCCGGCTCGGTGGCCTGGGCATCTTCGCCGGGGTCCTGGTGGCCCTGCTCGTGGCCAGCAACTCCTTCTTCGTGAAAGACATCTTCCGGAACAATGCGGCGCCGTGGGGAATCCTCGCGGGTGCGGCCTTGATTGTGATGGTGGGAGTCGCCGACGATCTGCTGGACCTGCGGTGGTGGGTGAAGCTGATCGGGCAAAGCGCCGCCGCGCTGGTCGTGGCGATCTGGGGGGTACGGATGACCATCGTCCCGTTCATCCCCGAGCCGATCGTGGTGGAGAACCCGACGTTGACGATCATCCTGACGGCCGGACTGATCGTAACGACCATGAACGCGTTCAACTTCATCGACGGCCTTGACGGCCTCGCTGCGGGGGTGGCGATCATCGGGGGAGCGGCCTTCTTCCTTACGGCCTACTGGGTGCACCGGAACGCGCCGCTGACCGACTTCTCGGACCTCGCCACGCTGCTGACCGCCGTACTGGTCGGAAGCTGCGTCGGCTTCCTGCCACACAACTGGTTTCCCTCGAAGATCTTCATGGGGGATTCCGGCGCCATGCTGATCGGGCTCCTGATGGCCTCGGCCGGTGTGGTATCCACCGGGCAGATCACCTCCGGCCTCTACGACCGCGCCAACGGTATCCCCACCATCATCCCGATCCTCCTGCCCTTCGCCGTGCTGTTCCTGCCGCTGCTGGACCTGTGCCTGGCGGTAGTGCGGCGGACCGCCCTGGGCCGCTCGCCCTGGTCGGCCGACCGCGGACACCTGCACCACAAGCTCCTCGACATCGGCTACTCGCACCGTGGGGCCGTCGTGCTGATGTACCTGTGGACCTGCATCCTCGCCTTCGGTGGACTGGCCTTCGCCATCTTCCCCTGGCAGATCGTGGTGGCCGCCGATGTGGCAGCCACCGCCATCATGGCCGTCGTGACAGCCTGGCCGTACCTCCGCACTCGTGCCCCGGGCCGCTGAGGCCGCCGGGGCCCATCGCCGGCGTTGGCCGGGCAGCCCTGGCGCCGGACCGCGTTCCGAATAATTTCTATCTCATGTAGAATTCAGGTGCGGCTTCCCGCCGCACCCCTGCTGCCAGCGCTCAGCCTTGCCAGCACCGACCTTCGCGACGATTGGGATCTCATGACCTCCAACGCCGGTTCCGGACGCCCGTCCGGTAACGGACCCGTTGGTGTCTCGGGTCCCACAAAGTCCTTGTGGCTGCGGCTGCTGGCCCTGAGTTCGGCGGCCGCCGGCGGCGCTTTACTGCTCGCAGGCGTGGCCGCACTCCTGATCGAAGGCATGCCGGCCGCGCTATCCTGCCTGTTCGGCGGAGCCCTGGTGATGGCGTTTTTCGCCATCAGCCTGCTCGTTGGCCACTTTGCCGGCCGCAACAACCCGTCCGGCGCCATCGGCCTGTTCGTGGCCACCTATTTCATCAAGGTCGTCGGCTTTGCCGTGGTCCTTTTCGCAATCGGTGCCCCGGCCTGGTTGAACGGCAAGTGGTTCCTGGCTGGCGCCGTCGTGGCCGTCGTGCTGTGGCAGGCCGCCGAGGTCTATGGCTTCAGCAAGGCCCGGCTGCAGATCTATAACGACCCCGAGACCACAGAAGGCGGCACCGATGTTTAGCCGCAAAGACGGACGCCGACCGACTAACAAGGCTGCCGGGAGCCCCCAAACGACAGCCGGAGCCCCCGGTGTATCCGAGAACGGCAGAGACGGCGGATACAACGCTGGAATCGCCGTCTTTAGCTACATTGTTGGCGGAATCATCGTCTGGAGTTTGATAGGGTGGGGTCTGGATAATCTGTGGGGAACCCGCTGGATTGTGCTCGCAGGCGCCCTGCTTGGAGCCGCAGGAGGGTTCTATCTTTCTCATATGCACGGCCTCACCAGTTCGGGTAATTCGGCTGGTGGGGACAATGCTGCACGTGGCCCGTCCCCGGACGAGGATCAGTAATGCCAAATAATTTCACATGGGGAGATGCGGACCGTTACGTCGCCGCTCCTCTACCAACGCCCAATGATGGACACTGCAGAGAGGAAACGCGTTGATCGCGCTTGCGCTCCCGGCCCAAGATTCAGGACCTTTTACGCCTCCTGGAATTGAAGAAATGCACCTGCCGGCAATCCTGCCGTGGGGGGCAGCCGACGGATTCTCCAAGCAGATGCTGCTGGTAATCCTGTCGGTCGTTATTATCGCCACATTCTTTCTGCTAGCTGCCCGTAAGCAGCAGCTTGTTCCCGGCAAACTGCAGTTCGCAGGCGAGATGGCCTATGGCTTCGTCCGCAACAGCATCGCCAAGGACATCATCGGCGGCAGGGACTTCATGAAGTACGTCCCGCTGCTCTTCAGCCTCTTCTTCTTCATCCTCGTGAACAACATCTACGGCGCGATCCCGTTGATCCAGCTGCCGAGCTTCTCGCACGTCGGCGGCGCTTACGTGCTGGCCGCGATCGTGTACGTCACCTGGATCGGCATCGGCATCAAGAAGAACGGACTGAAGTACTTCAAGCTGGCCACCGTGCCGTCCGGAGTGCCGGTCTACATCCTCCCGATCGTCATCCCGATCGAGATCATCTCAAACTTCCTGGTCCGCCCCGTCACGCACAGCCTCCGTCTGTTCGCGACGATGCTGGCCGGCCACCTGATCGTGATGATCGCCGGTTCGGGCATCGAGTTCCTCGTCATGCAGGAGAACGTGCTCCTCAAGGGCACCTCGGTTCTCGTGCTCGCCGGTGCGATCGCCATGTACATGCTGGAAGCGCTGATTATGGCGCTCCAGGCCTACGTCTTCACCCTGCTGACCGCCATCTACATCGAAGGCGCTCTGCACGCGGACAGCCACTAGGCCCCACAAACTTCCCCTCGCGGGGATAGAGCAAACCAAACAACCTGCC
>JAODMA010000312.1 GCA_025464545.1 Arthrobacter sp.
ACAAGGAAATGCGGCTCCGGTCGTTCGGGTTCGGGTGCGGGTGCGGGCGCCGCGGCGGGGCAGGACTGGGGCACGGCCCCCTGCCCGGAGGGACATGCCCAAGTTTCGGGCCTGCGGGTGGGCAGGATGGCACCATGTCCAGCGCTCGGGGCGAGGGGCGGGCATGTCCACCTCAAAACAGCCATGAGGCCTCCTTTGCCTTTCCCAGAAGCGTAACGTGCTGCCCGCGGGGGTGCGCTCCCAGCGGCTGGCGATACGCTGGAGGCAGATCCCAATTCTGCGGAAAGGACGACCATGAGCGACTTCGACACTGTCACCGTGTCTGACATCCCCGAAGGGGCCAGGATCCTCGATGTCCGCGAGGACTATGAGTGGGTGGCCGGCCACGCGGAGGGAGCCCTGCACATTCCCCTGGACCAGCTTCCGGCCCGGATCGATGAACTGGACCCGGACGAGGACCTCTACCTCATCTGCCGCACCGGCGGACGCTCCTTCCGCGCCGCACAGTGGCTCGTGGGCCAGGGGTACTCCGCGCTGAACGTCGCCGGCGGAATGGACCAATGGATCGAAACCGGTAAGCCGCTGGTGTCCGACAACGGGCTCAAACCAGTAATCCTGTAAGCGAAGAAAGAAGGGCCGATGCCCGCATCACCCGTTACCTATACCTTCCTCGGACCCGTGGGCACCTTCACCGAGGCCGCGCTGATGCAGGTGCCGGACGCGGCGGACGCCATCCGCATCCCCGCGTCCAACGTGAATTCGGCGCTCGACAAGGTCCGGGACGGTTCGGCTGATGCGGCCATGGTGCCGATCGAAAACTCTGTTGAAGGCGGCGTCACGGCAACCCTGGACGCGATCGCCACGGGCCAGGAGCTTCGCATCCTCCGTGAGGCCCTCGTGCCGATCAGCTTCGTCCTCGTGGCACGCCCCGGCGTCCGGATCGAGGACATCCGCCGGATCTCCACCCACGGCCACGCCTGGGCGCAATGCCGGCTCTGGGTCGACGCCAACATTCCTAACGCGGAATACATTCCGGGCTCCTCTACGGCCGCGGCCGCGATGGGGCTCCTCGAGGCAGACCCGCTCTACGACGCCGCGATCTGCGCGCCGATCGTAGCTACGGAGCAGCCCGGACTCGCCGTCCTGGCCGAGAACATCGGCGACAATCCCGGCGCGGTGACCCGCTTCGTCCTGGTGGGGCGTCCGGGGTCCCTGCCAGAGCCGACCGGCGCGGACAAGACCACTGTCGTGGTTCCGCTGCCGGAGGACCGGCCGGGCGCTTTGATGGAGATCCTGGACCAGTTCGCAACGCGCGGGGTCAACCTCAGCCGCATTGAATCCCGGCCCACCGGCCAGTATCTGGGACACTACTTCTTCAGCATCGACGCGGACGGCCACGTCTCTGATGCGCGGGTAGCGGACGCCCTCGCCGGGCTGCACCGGATCAGTCCCGCGACCCGCTTCCTCGGTTCCTACGGCCGCGCCGACGGTCAACGGACAGCGGTGGCCCCGCACACTTCCGATCAGGCATTCCGTGCGGCGCATTCATGGGTGAAAGACATTCTCGGGGGAGCATCTGTGGTGCCGGAATATACGGTCGATGCTTCGCCCAGAGCGTAGACAAATGCCGCTAAGGGCACTTCCACGCCTACCAAACAGTGCGTATGCTTGCCTGATCCATATTGGGGGAAGTCCCCGAACGGAGGGAGCAGGTCATGTCAGGTACCAGCACCGAAAACGACGGCCAGGGAATGATTGTGAATCCCAAGCCGAGGGCTGATAACCAGGACTGGGACGGTGACGACGCCGACCGTGCTGACCGGCTGCGCTTCGAAGAGGAGCAGGCAATGATCCGGGAGCAGTCCGAGGCCCGCGCTGCCAGGGCAGCCGCGGAGGCCAAGAAGTCCGCCGATGCGGAAGTCACTGCTTCGAAGAAGAAAGCCAGCGCCTAGTCTTCCTCGGTGCCGTCCCTGACGCGTACCAGCAAGGAACCGGGTGCCACCTGCACAGTCACGGTCGTCGCCTCGCCCGAAGGGTCGCCGTCGATCTGGGTGGCCATGGGTTCCGCGCTCCGGATGGTCACTTTGCCGGAGCGGTAGTAGCTCATCACCGGCAGGTTCCGCCTGTGCTTGAGCACGATTTTTGTATACATTGCGAGCCAGCCGATTGCGCTGCGGGGGCTCATGACCACCACATCCAGCATTCCGTCGTCGATCATGGCCTGCGGGATGAAGTCGATTCCGCCGGGAATCAGACCGCAGTTGGCGAACAGCACGCTACGGATCTTCCGGCTCTGTTCCGGCTGGTCATCGAGCGCGATCGAGACCTTCTTGCGCCGCCCCGGAAGGTGCCGGACCCCGGCCTCGGTGTACGCAAGCCAGCCCACCGCCTTCTTCAGCCCGTCGCTGGTGTCGCCCACGATCTCGGCGTCCATGCCGATGCCGGCAATCACAAGGAAGGTGTGTTCCGCTGACTGACCGGTCCGGGAGTTGGCCACCCGCATCCGCGCGGTGTCGATGAACCGCTGGTGGCCGAAGAGGGCGGTCTGCACGTTTCCGGACAGGTCGTTCACGTCCAGATGGATGTTGCGGGCCAGGAGGTTGCCGGTGCCGAGCGGGATCAGTCCCATGGCGATGTCCGTCTTGGCCAGGTACTCGGCCACGACGCGTACCGTTCCGTCGCCGCCGCCCACCAGGACGACGTCGGCCCCGTACTCCGACGCTTCCCGGACCTGGGAGAACCCGGGGTCCTCCGCGGTTGTCTCGAAAAAGCGCGGAGGCTCCCAGCCGGCCCCGGCGCAGGCATTTTCGATCAGGAGGCGGGCCTCGCCCGATTTGGCCTTGATCGGATTCATCACGACGGCCACTTTTTGCTGGCCCATGCCAGGGCTGTGCGTTTGCTCCCAGACGGCACTCCGGGTGTGCTTGGCCTTGAGCCTGCGCACCCCCCACCAGCTGGAGATGGCGAACGCCAGGACTCCAGCGATGATGAGGTACAGCAGCCAGTCGCTCATTGTGCTCCAACACTATCCCGCCGCTGCCCTGCGGCCGGATTGCCAGGTAATGCGTACCGGATTGGTTAGTCTTGTCTGGTGATCGACGTAAAAGACCTCAGCGAAAATCCGGACAAGTTCCGTGCCAGCCAGCGCGCCCGTGGCGCCGACGACTCCGTGGTGGACGCGATCATCGCCGCGGACTCGTCCCGGCGTGCCGCCCTGATCCACTTCGAGAACCTCAGGGCCGAACAGAACGCCTACGGCAAGAAGGTGGCCCAGGCCAAGGGCGAGGAGAAGCAGGCCCTGCTGGCCGAGCTCAAGGTCCTCGCGGCCGCGGTCAAAGCAGCTTCCGCCGAGGCCGACGTCGCACAGGCCGCCCACGAAGAGCTGCTCCGGGCGATCCCGAACCTCATCGAGGACGGCGTCCCCGAAGGCGGCGAGGATGACTACATCGTCGTCAAGACCGTGGGCGCGCCCCGCGAATTCACCGACTTCGAGCCCAAGGACCACCTGGAGATCGGCGAGCTGATCGGCGCCATCGATATGGAACGCGGCGCCAAGGTCTCCGGCTCGCGTTTCTACTTCCTGCGCGGCGTCGGTGCCCGGCTGGAGATGGCACTGCTGCAGATGGCCATGGAGCAGGCCATCGACGCCGGCTTCGTTCCGATGATCACGCCCACGCTGGTCCGGCCGGAAACGATGCAGGGCACCGGTTTTGACGTCAAGCACGACGCCGAAATCTACCGTCTCGCCGAAGACGACCTTTACCTGGTGGGCACCTCCGAAGTGCCCCTGGCCGGCTACCACGCGGACGAGATCCTGGACCTCTCCGCCGGCCCGATCCGTTTCGCGGGGCAGAGCTCCTGCTACCGCCGCGAGGCCGGCTCGCACGGCAAGGACACCCGCGGCATCATCCGGGTCCACCAGTTCAACAAGGTCGAGATGTTCGTCTACACCACGGTGGAAGAGGCGGCCGCCGAGCACGCCCGCCTGCTCGCCTGGGAAGAGGAAATGCTGGCGAAGTGCGAACTGCCGTACCGCGTGATCGACACCGCCGCGGGTGATCTTGGCAATTCCGCTGCCCGGAAGTACGACTGCGAGGCATGGGTCCCCACCCAAGGCGCCTACCGGGAGCTGACGTCCACGTCCAACTGCACGACCTTCCAGGCCCGCCGGCTCAACATCCGCGAACGCGTCGTCAACGAGGAGGGCGTCTCCAAGGGCACCCGCGCCGTCGCCACGCTGAACGGGACGCTCGCGACCACCCGCTGGATCGTCGCCATCCTGGAGCATCACCAGAACCCGGACGGCTCGGTCAACGTTCCCGCTGCCCTGCAGAAGTACCTCGGCGGGATGACGGTCTTCCCGGTCCTGTAGCGGCCCTCCGGACGCACACCGCTAACGACGGTACGCAAGTGCCCCCGCGGCGCCGGAATTCGGGCGTCGCGGGGGCATTTGCGCGGCGGCGGGAACGGCCGGTGTTCCGCGGAGAGTTCACGATCAGTTCACCGCGTCCTGTGGCGTGGATCCTAGCGGCGCCCGCGGGTGTCTGCTCTACTAGGGAGATGACAACATTGACTGAATCCTCAGTCGCCGGCAACGATGACCGGCGAAATAACGACCAGAACAACCCGAACCACAATGGCCACAAGCTGATGGTGGCACTCGACGTCGACGGTACGCTCGTCGACCACGACGGCCACATGTCGGTTCCCGTCCGCGAAGCAGCCCAGGATGTCGTGGCGGCCGGCCACCACGTCACCATCGCCACGGGCCGTTCACTCAACGCGACGCTGCCCATCATCGAGCACATCGGCATCGACAACGGCTACGCCGTCTGCTCCAACGGCGGCGTCACCCTCCGGCTCGATTCCAGCCTGGCCGAGGGCTACGAGGTCATCCACAAGGCAACCTTTGACCCGGGCCCCGTGCTCCGCGCGCTGCGCAAGCGGCTGCCCTCGGCCAAGTACGCCCTGGAGGACGAGGAAGGGAACTTCCTCTCCACCGAACGCTTCCAGGACGCCAGCTTCGGCGTCGAGGCCATCGGCGTCGACTTCCAGACGATGCTCGAGGCCACCGCCGTGCGGGTTGTGGTTTTCAGCGCGGAAAACACGCCCGAGGAATTCAACACGGCCATCCGCCACATCGGCCTGGCCGGCGTGACCTACTCGGTCGGCTGGACCGCCTGGCTGGACATTGCCGCCGCCGGCGTCACCAAGGCCACCGCCCTGGAGCACCTCCGCGGCCGGCTGGACATCGAGGCGCACCGCACCGTCGCCGTCGGCGACGGCCGGAATGACATCGAGATGCTCACCTGGGCCGCCCGCGGCGTGGCGATGGGTCAAGCGCCGGAGGAAGTCATCGCGGCCGCGAACGAAGTCACGCATTCCGTGTACGACGACGGCGCCGCCCACGTGCTGCGAAGCCTCCTGCGGTAGCGCCGGCGCCGGGCGTGCCCTGGCGGGCACCGCTCGGGAGCGGCTAACGGACCTCGAGGATGAGGCTTAGCAGGCGGGCCGCGGCGGGCCGAGCGGCATGCTCCTCGTTCCACTGGGCACGGGCAACGGCCTTGCTTACCGCCTGCGTGGTGATGCCGAGTTCCTCGGCGACGGCCTTTTGCTGCCCGCGGACGCCGGGGGTCAACAGGTCCAACACCCGCCACTCGGCCAGGCTCCTGTCGTGGACGATATGACCCAGGAGCCTCAGCACGGCCTCGGATTCCGCCGCGAGGTCCCCCAGCGGGCCTTCGACGGCTACCGGGATCCGTTCCTTACTGTTGCGCAGCCGGTCCACGGCGCGCCGGGCGTAGATCAGGCCATGGCCGGAGGCATCCTTGATCTGGTTGGGCAGCGGTTCATTCACCGGACCCACGCCGATTCCGACGTACCAACTGCCGCTGCGCAATGCGATCATCGCGGCTTCCACCGCCTGATGCGCCGAGTCCACGATGCCCTGGACCTCGTCCTCCACGGAGCGGTCGAAATCGAGGCGCGCCGGAATATGCCGCAGGTCCTTGAGGAGCTGGGGCACGCGGTCGCCGTCGCGCCGGCTGTCGGTTTGGTTGATGGTCAGCGTGAACATTCTGGATCAAACACTACCCGGTGGTAATCCGGAGGCAAGCGTGGGACCGGACGGCCGCCGTCGGGGTTGTGTCCCGTCCGCGGACGTGTTGCGATGGAGGACACGCCACCACCGGAGGCCCGAGGAAAGCGAGGACTGCTGTGACCAGCGACGTTACCAGCGAGGTAAAAGACGACCAGGGCAGGGACGCCCGGTCGGGTCCTGCCGGCGCTGCAGGAGCGCAGCCGGAAGCCTCCCGGGGCTCCCTGGACGACGCCGCACTGGAGCTGGTCGACCGTTGGTGGCGGGCGGCCAACTACTTGTCCGTAGGGCAGATCTACCTCCGCTCCAACCCCCTGCTGCGTGAACCCCTCCGCGCCGCGGACACCAAGTCCCGGCTCCTCGGTCACTGGGGCACGACGCCGGGGCTTAACTTCATCTACGCCCACCTGAACCGGGCCATCCGCCGGGACCGGCGGGAAATGCTGTTCATCGCCGGTCCGGGCCACGGCGGGCCCGCGGTAGTGGCCAACGCGTGGCTGGAGGGCACGTACTCGGAGATCTATGGCGGGGTGGGCGAGGACGAGCAGGGCATGGCGGAGCTGTTCCGGCAGTTCTCCTTTCCCGGCGGAATCCCCAGCCACGCCGCGCCGGAAACCCCGGGATCCATCAACGAGGGCGGGGAGCTCGGCTATTCGCTGGCACACGCCTACGGAGCTGTCTTTGACAATCCCGGGCTGGTCGCCGCAGTCGTGATCGGTGACGGCGAAGCGGAAACGGGCCCGTTGGCCGCGAGCTGGCACTCCCACAACTTCCTGGACGCGGCGGCGGACGGCGCGGTGTTGCCCATCCTGCACTTGAACGGCTACAAGATCGCCAACCCCACCATCCTGGCCCGCATGCCCGAAGCCCAGCTGGAGCAGCTGCTGCGCGGCTACGGCCACGAACCGCACTTCGTGACGGTGGCGGATCCGGACGACACCGCGGCCGCTCACCGGGCCTTCGCCGAGGCCCTGGACCGGTGCCTGGCCCAAATCGGGGCGATCCAGGCAGCGTGCCGCAGCGGCGAGGACGGCGTTGACGCAGGCGGCGACTCCGGAGAGGTCAGCGGGGACGCCGAAGCCCCGCGCTGGCCCATGATCGTGCTGCGTTCCCCCAAGGGCTGGACCGGACCGAAAAAGGTGGACGGACTGCAGGTGGAGGGCACCTGGCGCAGCCACCAGGTTCCGCTGAACGAGGTCCGCACGAATCCCGAACACCTGGCCCAGCTGGAGCAATGGCTCAGGTCCTACGCGCCCGAGGAGCTTTTCGATGAACGGGGCAGGCTGAACCTGGAGATTGCCGAAAACGCGCCGCACGGGGAGCTGCGGATGAGCGCGACGCCGCATGCCAACGGCGGACTGCTGCTGCGCCCGCTCAAGCTGCCCGGCTACGCCCGGCACGCCGTCGACGTCGCTGCTCCCGGTGTGGAACGCATCAGCCCGATGGTCACCCTCGGCTCCTGGCTGCGCGACGTGATCAGCCTCAACCCGGAGACGTTCCGGCTGTTCGGTCCGGATGAAACCGCCTCCAACCGCCTGCAGGACGTCTACGAGGTCACGGACAAGGTCTGGCAGTACCGGATTGACGAGCTCGATGAGCACATCGCCAGGGCCGGCCGGGTGATGGAAGTGCTCAGTGAGCACCTCTGCCAGGGCTGGCTGGAGGGCTACTTGCTGACCGGACGGCACGGCGTCTTCAACTGTTACGAGGCATTCATCCACATCGTGGATTCGATGTTCAACCAGCACGCCAAATGGCTCAAGGTCTCCCGCCAGCTGCCGTGGCGCCAGCCGGTGGCGTCGCTGAACTACCTGCTGTCCTCCCACGTCTGGCAGCAGGACCACAACGGCTTCTCGCACCAGGACCCCGGCTTCATCGACCACGCGGTGAACAAGAAGGCCGAGGTCATCCGGGTCTATCTGCCCCCGGACGCCAATACGCTGCTCGCCGTGATGGAGCACTGCCTCGACTCACGCGACCTGGTCAACATTGTGGTCAGCGGCAAGCAGCCTTCGCCGACCTGGTTGGGACCGGCCGACGCCTCGCACCACTGCCGCCGCGGCCTCGGTATCTGGCAGTTCGCCGGCTCGGAGATCCCCGGAGAGGAGCCCGACGTCGTCCTCGCCTGTGCGGGTGACGTGCCGACCATCGAAACCATCGCCGCTGCGGAACTGCTGAAGCAGGGTGCTCCCGGGCTGAAGGTCCGGGTGGTCAACGTTGTGGACCTGATGCGGCTCCAGGATGCCAGCGAACACCCGCATGGCCTCACTTCACGGGACTTCGACGGCATCTTCACGGCGGACAAACCGGTCATTTTCGCCTACCACGGCTATCCCGCACTGATTCACCGGCTCACGTACCGCCGGACCAACCAGGAGGGCCTGCATGTGCGTGGCTACAAAGAGGAGGGCACCACCACCACACCCTTCGACATGGCCATGCTCAACGGGATCGACCGCTTCCAGCTCGCCATCGACGCGATCGACCGGGTTCCCGGGCTCGCCGAGAGGCATTCGCTGCTGCGCCAGTCCCTGCAGGACAGCCGGATGCGGGCCCGGGACCACACCCGGGAGCACGGAGAGGACCCGGCGGAGATTCGGGACTGGTCGCTGCGGCTCGAGTAGCCCTGCCGTTGCTTAGGGGAAGTTGAGTTCGGACAGGCCTCCGGCGGGCAGGTGGATCCAGCCTTCGCTGCGGGCGGCCTCGGCGTGGCTATCGTCGGGCCGCAGCGTCCTTCCCAGGGCGACCGACCGCGCGGTGAGGGAGGCGATGAGCGCGTCGAACAGATCATCGGAGGCGGCCAGCCGGTCAGTGTTGCCGGCCAGGTCCAGCCACGGCGCCGCCGTCATCAGCCCCTCGAGGATCAGGGCCAGCCGCTCCGATTCCGTGGCGCCGCGCCCCTTGTATCCGCGGGCCAGCAGGCCCCACAACTTCAGCGAAGCCGCCGGGTAAACCTCGGCAAGCCGGCCGCTGCCGTCCCTGGGCTGGGGACCGACGTCCCGGGCGATTTTGGCCTGGATCACGGCGCAGCGCATGGCCGGGTGGGCCAGCCGGTCGGCGGAGACGCTGAGCGGAAGCAGGCCGGTCCGGCCGGTGACGAACCGGTCCGTGTCCCGGTAGGCAAGCAGTCGGCGGCCAGCGATCCCGTCATGGTCCAGCACGGGGTGCGCGTCCATATTAAGGTGCCCGGCCAGGAAGGGGAGGAAGGCGTCCGGCCACCCCACGGGGCAGTCGACGCCCATCATGGCGCTGTTGCCGAAGAGCCGGACGATCTCCTCATCGCTCACGTCCAGGGCCAGATGGTCCAGACGGGTGGCCCCGCCGGTCCACTCCAGGACCGCCACCGCGGTTTTTTTGGTGGCCGCGGCCAGGTCGACGCCCAGGGTTCTCACCTGGATACGCCCGGGATGGTGGTCAAAGGCATAGGAGAAAATCTACCGTCCGCCCGGCTCAGACCGCGCGGTACCTGAGGGCGCCGGGGATCCCGCCCTGGCTGTCCAGGCCCTTTCCGGAGGCAAACCGTGCCCAAACAGCACGGAGGGCCCGGCCCTGGGCGTTGATTTCCTCCCAGGTGGCGCCCGCAAGCAACCCTGCTCCCTCCCAGGTCCGCTGGTCGCCGAACAGCAGCGGCAGATCCACGGTGTGCGCGGCCCCGTAGAAGTTTCCGGGGGCGCCCCAGGTCAGCACATAGCGGTACGCCTTGCCCCCGGCCTGGGCGTGCCGCCGGGCAAATTTCCTGGCTGATTTGCCGTAAACGGCTTCCGTCACGGCCCAATTGAGAGCATTGACGACGACGGCGCCGAGAACAGGGACCCTGGCCAGCCTGCTGACATGGGGGCTGCGCGGCAGGAACAGGCGAGCCTCGTCGGAGGTGTGCCCGATCAGGACCTCGATTTCCGGGGCGGTGGCGTTCCAGGCGGCGTCGATCCGGTCTTCTGCCGGCAGGGGAGCATGCCCGTACTGGGTGCCGAACGGCATCGCCGCCATCAGCCCGAACTTGCGTGCTACTTGTGCCACGGTGCCCTCAATGGCGACGACGTCCAAGGCAGGCGTGTCCTCGGTGACGGTTTCTGCTGCGATGCCCATGGCCGTGTTCATCTTTCCCCTGCCCCGGGCAATGCCCAGGGGTGCGCTTTGAATGATGGCGCGTTGAAAGAGGGTGGAGGCGTCCGGCGTCGCCATCAGGTGCGCGACGGCGTCGCCGCCCGCGGACTGTCCGAACGCTGTGACGTTTCCCGGGTCGCCGCCAAAGGCGCTGATATTGCGCCGGACCCAGCGGAACGCTTCGAGCTGCTCCAGAAGGCCGAGGTTGGCCGGCCGGCCGGTGCCGGCCGCCAGATATCCGAAAAGGCCCAGGCGGTACGTCACGGAGACCACGATGACCCGGTTTTCGGCAACGAGGGCCTTGGCGTCGAAGATCGCGAGGTCCCCGGAGCCGGAGGTGTAGGACCCTCCATGCAGCCACACCATTACCGGAACGCGTTCGTTGTCCTGCAGGTCAGCCGGCAGGGTGATCGAGAGGCGCTGGCAGTCCTCGCTGCCGGGAAGTTCACCGTAACGGGTGCCCAGAATGTCGTCCAGAAACGGTACCGGCGCCTGCGGGCAGGCCGGGGACAGCGAGGTGGCGCTGAGCACCGCCGTCCAGTCGGGCGCAGAAACGGGGGGCTGGAAACGCGCCGCGGTGGCGTACGGGATCCCCGTGGCACGCAGCACGTCGCCGTCCCGCCATCCGGTGATCGGACCGCAGGGAGGTTTGAAGTCAGTCTCGGCGTTCATGGGCCAACAATTTCACAGATTCTTGAGGCTCCGCTGACAAACGACGACGGCGGGTGCAGGGCTCTTCCGAACCCGGCACCCGCCGTCGTGCTACTTCCTTAGGGCCCAGGCCAGGGCCCTCGCCGCCGAGGGTCCCCTGACCGGGCGGAGCGAGGTCAGGGAGGCGGTGGGGATCAGTGTCCTGCTGAGGGCACGTAGCGCTTGATTGAAGCCTCGAGCTCGGCCTCGGCGGCGGCACGGTCGCCCCAGCCCTCGGCCTTGACCCACTTGCCGGGCTCCAGGTCCTTGTAACGGGTGAAGAAATGCTCGATTTCCTTGATCAGGAATTCGCTGACGTCGCTGATCTCATTGATGTGGTCGAAGCGGGCGTCGGCCGGAACGCAGAGGACCTTGGCGTCTCCGCCGCCGTCGTCGGTCATGTTGAACACGCCGATCGGGCGGGCCTCGACGATTACGCCGGGGTGCAGATCGAAGTCCTGCAGGAGGACCAGGGCGTCCAGCGGGTCGCCGTCCTCGCCCAGGGTGTTCTCGAAGAACCCGTAGTGCGTGGGGTACTGCATGGAAGTGAACAGGACGCGGTCCAGGCGGACGCGGCCGGTCTCGTGGTCGATTTCGTACTTGACGCGTGATCCCTTGGGGATCTCGATGGTCACGTCATGCTTCATGGAATGCTCCTCGACGAATTCAGGGGGTGCGCGGCACACAGAAAGGACGAGCGGTGCCGCCGACTACTATTGAGGATATAGCGAGAGGCCCTGGTTTCAGGAACTAATCGGGACATTTCAGGACCGAAGGACCCACAACAACATGAAACGCGGAACTGGCAGCGCAGGCACGGAGCAAGTGCCGGGCCTGCTGCGGGGGATCCTGCCGATGCTGTTCCTGACCCTTCTGGTGCTGGCGCTCGCGGTTCCCGCAGGCCTGGCCATCGCCCCTGCCTTTTTCGACCCGAGCGGGTCCGCTGCCTCCCCAACCGTCCCGCCGTGGCAGCAGGTTCCCGCGACCTTGGCCGCCCGAAACGGCAACGCGGCCGGAATCCAACCGCTCAGCGATGCCGCGCCCGTCCCGGAACCCGGCGCCCTCGCGGCCCAGCTGAACGAAACCCTGAAGGCAGACGGCGCGGGGACCTTCACCGGGGTGGTGCAGGACGCCGCGACCGGAAAGCTGCTCTTCGACCGCGCCGGGGATGAAGCCAGGGTTCCGGCTTCCAACATGAAGCTGCTGACTGCCGCCGCAGCGCTTCGGGCCCTCGGCCCGGACCGGAGGTTCAGCACCCGGGTCCTGGCCGGTTCCGCCCCCGGGACGGTGGTTCTCACCGGTGGGGGAGACGTCCTCCTCGGCGGGGGCGAATCCGCCCCGAACGCCATCCTCGGCCATGCCGGGCTCGCCACACTCGCGCAGTCGACCGTCCGGGCGCTTCACAAGGACGGCGTCTCCGGAACCGTGACCGTGCTGCTGGACGATTCCCTCTTTTCCGGGGCCTCCCTTAACCCGGCGTGGAGCCTGCAGGACGTTGCGGCGGGTGAGATGGCCCCGCTGTTCCCGCTGGCCCTGAACTCGGCCCGGTTCGACCCCGCCAAGACCACCGGACCACGTCCCCAGGACGCCGCCATGTCCGCGGCCGAGGCTTTCTCGGCGCAGCTCGCGGCGGCGGGCGCGCCGGCAGGGCTCACGGTGGCGCCCGGCGTCGCCCGGGGTGCCGCCGCAACGGACGGAGCTGCGCCGGACCGCCGGGTCCTGGCCGAGGTGCAGTCGGCCACGGTGGGCCAGCAGGTGGACCTGCTGTTGCGGACCTCGGACAACTACCTGACTGAGGTAGTGGGCAGGATGACCGCCCTCGCCAGCGGTAAACCCGCCAGCAACGAGGGCGCCGTCGCGGCCGTGCTGCAGCAGCTCGAGGAGTTGGGCGGCGCCACGGCCACCCTCCGCGCCGCCGACGTGTCCGGATTGGCGCTCGCCAACCAGGTCTCGCCCCGCCAGCTCGCGGAAGTGGTCCGCGCCATCACTTCCGGAACCGATACCCGGCTCCGGGCCGCCCTGGCAGGGTTCCCCGTCGCGGGACTCACCGGCACACTGGGGGACCGCTACCGGGACCCCGCGACGGCACCTGGAGCAGGGCTGGTCCGCGCCAAGACCGGCA
>JAODMA010000499.1 GCA_025464545.1 Arthrobacter sp.
CCTGCTGTGGCGGGAGCGTGAACTTCTGGACGTTCTCACTTTCAAGCTGGAGGAAGAGCAGTTGCTGCTCACCGCCGGCAAGTCCCGCTGGCTTCCCCACGGCACGAAGGAAGTCGAGCAGGTGCTGGAACACCTGTCCAAGGCTAGCCTCGCCCGCACCATCGAAGCCGCCGTCGTGGCGGAGACTTGGGGACTGCCCACCGACGCGTCGCTTGGTGAACTCGCCGCTGCTGCGCCGGAAGGCGCCTGGTCCGAGATTCTCACGGCCCATCTGGCCGCGTTGACCCGCCAAACCACCCTTATCAAGGAACTGCGCGACTCCAACGAGCAGTTCCTGCGCACCGCAGTCCGTTCCACCCAGGAATCCCTGGCCGATCTGCGGCCCACCACTGTGGCCGGCACTTACGACGCCCAGGGCAAGACCGGCGAAACTGCAGCCTCGCGCATTTTCGACAAGCAATTCTAAGGAAGCGACCATGAGTACCTTCGGCGCCCTGAACACCGCCTACCGCGGCTTGACCGCCGCCCAGCAAGGCATGAACGTGGCCGGGCAGAACATCGCCAACGCCGCTACCGAGGGCTACACCCGGCAGCGCGTCCAGCAGTCTTCGATCACGGCTCCGGCTCAAGGCCTGTTCGGCTCGGGCCGTCCCGAGGCCGGAAACGGCGTCTCCGTGGACGGCATCGCTCGCCTGGGCAGCAGCTTCCTCGACGCGGGTGTCCGCTCCGCGGCGGCCCGGGCCGGCTATGCGAGCGCCCGTTCGTCCGCGCTCCAAGGACTCGAAGGCATCCTTCAGGAACCCGGCGAAAACGGCATCTCCACCGCCCTCCAGGGTTTCTGGTCCGCCTGGCAGGGCGCCGCCAACCAGCCCAACGATCCCGCGGCCAAGGGACTGGTCCTGCAGGCCGGCAACGATCTCGCCACCAAGGTCTCGTCTTCCTACCGCTCCCTTGAGGGGCAGTGGAGCAGCGCCCGGGGGCAGGCCCAAAGCGCCGTCGAAACGGTCAATGCCGCCGCCACACAGGTCGCCGCCTACAACACGAGCATCCGCTCAACCCTGGCCGCCGGAGGATCCGCCAACGAGCTGATCGACGCCCGTGCCAAGCTCACCGAGACCATCTCCCGGCTGACCGGCGGCACCGTCCGGGAACAGGCCGACGGCACGGTGGACATCCACGTCGGTGGCAACGCCCTCGTGATGGGCGGCACTACCCGGGCACTTGCCCTGTCCGGAAGCCAGACCGCGGACAGGCTCGGCGCCTCCGTCCAGCTTGAGTGGGCGGACCGGCCGGGCGCCGCCATAGCCGTTACCGATGGCGAAATCGCCGGCGCTTTGTCCGTCCTCGCCCCTGCCTCTAAAGGCGGCGCCTTCGACGCTGCCGCACTGTCACTCAATAAGTTCGCCGGAGACTTGAGGGGTGCCGTCAACGCCCTTCACGTCGACGGACGGAAATCTGACGGCACTCCGGCCGGCGACTTTTTCGACAAGGCGCCCGCTGGCCCTGCTGCCCTCGGTCTCACCGTTGTACCCAAGGGCGCCGCCGAGATCGCGGTCGGCGTGGCCGGTGCGGGGAACCTCGACGGCAGCGTCGCCGACAAGATCTCCCAGCTCGGCACCGGGCCGGGGTCACCGGACAACGCCTGGGCGAACATCGTCACCGGCATCGGCGTGCAGTCACGCGGCGCGCAGCAGCATGAATCGCTGAGCTCGGCGGCTGAGATCTCCGCACTGACCAGCCGCGCCTCGCAGGCGTCCGTGAGCCTGGACGAGGAAAACGTCAGCCTGCTCACCAACCAGCACGCTTACCAAGCCGCGGCCCGTGTCATGACGGCTGTGGACGAAGCCCTGGACGTCCTGATCAACCGCACCGGACTGGTAGGAAGGTAGACATGCTGAACCGGGTAACGAACCTGACCATGAGCAGCACCGCCCAGCGGACCCTGCAGGCCCAGCAGTCCAGGCTGGCCCAGCTGCAGGAAAAAGCCACCACGCTGGACAAGATCTCGCGTCCTTCCGACGATCCTGCCGCCACGGGCCAGGCTCTGGAGACGCGCGCACGGCTCGCCGCCAATGCCCAGTACGGCAGAAACATCGACGACGGCGGCAGCTGGCTCACTGCCGCCGACTCCGCCCTCGGCCAGGCCAGCAACGTCATGAACCGTATCCTCGATCTCACCGTCCAGGCCGGCAACGGCGCGCTCAACCAGGCAAACAAAGACGCCATCGCCGTCGAGCTGGAAGGGCTGAACAAGGACCTGCTCTCCATCGCCAACAGCAAGCACCTGGGCCGCAACATTTTCGCCGGCAGCTCCGATACCGCCCAGGCATTCAGCGCCCCCGTCCCGCCCAATCCTGCCGTCCCCGGCGACGCCGGAACCCCGGCCACCTTCAATGGTGTCGCAGGCGGTTCCGTGGAACGCCGAATCAGTGCCGACCGGACCGTCCGCGTCGACGCCGACGGCGTGGCCATCTTCGGCAACGGCGCCAGTTCGGTGTTCGACGCCGTGAGCAAGACCATCGATTCGCTGCGCAAGGGTGAGGATGCCGCCGTCCACCTCGGAAACCTGCAATCGGCAGCTAAGAACATCGTCAGCGGGCGTGCTGAAATAGGAACACGGCAGGTGCAGCTGGAACGCGC
>JAODMA010000498.1 GCA_025464545.1 Arthrobacter sp.
GATCCCATGGCCTCACTGTGGGCCGGGACGTGGCGGTGGTGGGATTCAACGACACCTCCCTCGCCGCGGAACTGCCGATCCCGCTGTCCTCGGTGCGCTCGCCGATGCTTGACATCGGCCGCACTGCTGTTCAGCTGCTTCAACGTGTGCTCAATGGTGAACGAGTTGAAGCCGTGGCGTTGAAGCCGACGCTCTGCGTAAGGGAAAGCAGCGCCAGGCGCGGCCATGATCGTTACGGAACCGCATGATGTCCTGCACATTTCGGTCAGCAAGGGAACGCTTGCGTAGGCTTTAGTGCACATCCCATGAGCCGTCTGCCGCCACGATACGCAGGGCCAGCAGGCAAGTGGCGCGGACCTCGCCGTCGGATAGGTCGAGTTGCAGGAGCTCTTCGATTTTCCGCAGACGGTAGCTGAGCGTGTTCCGGTGGATGAAGAGTTCATCGCAGATCTCCCGAGAGCTTCCACTGTGGCGCAGGTAGGCATCGAGGGTATCGCGCAGCGGTCCGCTGCCGTCCGCGGCCAGCGGCGCCAGGAGTCGCTGGGACATCGCGACCAGGCCCTGGCTCGGCAGGCCGCGCACAACGCCGGCCAGGTCTGCCAGCGGAGCCTGGTGCACCCCGGGCTTTCCTACCTGGCGGCGGGCCAACTGCAGAGCCAGAGACAGCTCGCTGAGGCTTCCGGATTCTGAGACAACGACGGACAGCTCCGGGGCGTCGGTGAAAAACTGTCGAACGGCATCAAGCAGTTCAACCGCGCCGGCACGGTGCTGCACAAGCAAGGTGGTGAGCGCCGTTTCCTCCATGAAGCGCACCGTGCCGAAGATGGCTTGGAGCCACACGCGTGCACGCCATGCGACAGCTCTCAGCTTTGCCGGGGCCTCATGTTCGGCAGCGCCGATAAGGACCGCGCCCCATTCGCCGTCCGGCTCAAATCCGGCCTCAACGGCATAGCGTCGCAGCGTCGCGGACGGCGCCCCGCCGCCCTCGTACAGTGCTTCGATAAAGCGCGCGGCCTCACGTGAATGCAGCGGTGAACGTGATCCGAGAGTGTAGCTCAGCTGCATGGCGATGACGGCGGCCACCGGCCCCAGGATGGGCTGCAGTACCACGTTGCTTTTGATTCCCTCGATGATCAACTGGAAGCGGTGGGAGTCTCCGCTGGGGAGCCGGAGGGTGCTCCGGGCTGTCCCGCCGCCCGCTGCTCCAGCGGAAAGGAGCTCGAACGAGTTGTGGTCGATGACTGCCACCCGTGCCTTGATGGCCTGGGCCACACGCTCCAAAACCCCGGCAAGGGAGTGGCCGTCGGCCGCCAGCCGGGTGCATTCGTCGGCCAGTTCCCAGCCCGCGCGCAGCTCTGCATACCGCTCCGAGGCGATGACCCGTTCGACGTGCCTCATCACCAACAGGAAGGGCACGTCCGGCGGCAGCTCCAGCAGTGGCAGGCCGTGGGTCTCGCAAGCCTGGATCAAGCCGGCAGGGAGTTCGCGGTGTGCGGCGCCCAAGCCGAACGCCAGCCCCGCAACAGGTATCGAAATCAGCCGTTCAACGTAGGCATCCCAGATCCTGAAGTCCTTCACATTGAGGCCCAAGCCATTCGTCAACACAAGTTCGTTGACGCTGAGAAAGGGCGTGGGATCCATGTGCTCCGTCGGAGCACACCAGGTGATGGGCGGCTCCAGCCGGCCCTCGCCTCCCGTCACACGCAAACGGATTTGCAGATCCGGGTCGTCCACCAGATCGGAAATGCGCAAGTAAGCCTCCAGCTGGCGGGATTCCCCCGCGATAGTGCACTCTTCATAGTTAAGACCAGTAGTTTCAGCAGTTTGCACAATACCGGCTGTCCTCTCGATTGGGTAGCGTTGCCCACATGCAAAAGACTGTGACCCGTGGCACTTCCAACCGCGTGCTCTTGAACTCTGACATGGGTGAAGGCTTGGGCCTCCACGAGTTCGGCAATGACGAAGAACTTATGCGCATCATTGATGTCGCCAATGTTGCGTGCGGCTACCACGCCGGCGATCCCGACGTTATGAATCGCACCGTGGCTCTCGCCGCGGAGCACGGAGTGGCCGTCGGCGCCCACCCCGGTCTCCCGGACACGGTGGGCTTCGGACGCCGCCGCATGGTGCTCAGACCTGAAGAGGTGGAGTCGATCATCCTGTACCAGACGGGGGCCCTGACCGCGTTTCTCGGAAAACACGGGCTGGAACTCAACCACATCAAACCCCACGGCGCCCTCTATGGCATGCTTGCCGGCGACGAGGAACTGATGCGGGCGGCCGCCGGAACAGCCAAACAGTTCGGCGTGCCTTTCTACGGTCTAGCTGGCACTGCGCACGAATCCGTGTGCCGGGCGATGGGTGTGGAATTCGTGGGCGAACTCTATGTGGACCTCAACTATGGCCCCGCGGGCGAGCTCTTGATCCAGCGCCGTCCGGCGCCCACGGATCCCTTGGCCGCCGCCGAGCGCGTCAGCCGCGCCATAGCAGGCAAGCCCGTCCTCGCCGTTGACGGCACCGAACTGGACATCTCTTTCCAGAGCATCTGCGTTCATTCCGACGCACCCAACTCACCCGCCGACGCGTCCGCCGTACGCGCGGTCCTCGACTCACTCTGATTTATCCGACCAGCTGAAAGCGTAAAACACATGGCAACCATCGTCTCCCCGCTCCCCGGAATCTTTTACCGCAAGCCCGGCCCAGGCAAACCGCCGTTCGCCAACGAAGGCGACACCATCGAGGTGGGACAGACCCTGGGCATTGTGGAA
>JAODMA010000356.1 GCA_025464545.1 Arthrobacter sp.
CAGCCATCTCACTTCTGGTGAGCTGACCCCCGGCTCCGATATCACCATCACCGTTGACCAGATCCTCATCGAGGACGCCACCGGGACCATGACGGCCATGCAGTTCGAGATGCTCGGTGTGGACTCCGTCGCGGTGCCGCTGGCAGTCATGTATGTGGACCACAACGTCCTGCAGATCGACGACAAGAACATGCAGGACCACCACTACCTCCGCACCTTCTCCGCCCGCTATGGGCTGCGCTATTCCCCCGCCGGGCACGGCATTTCGCACTACATCCACCTGGAACACTTCTCCCGGCCCGGTGGTGTCCTGGTGGGTGCAGATTCGCACACCTCCACGGCCGGGGCCCTCGGCATGTTTGCCTTGGGTGCCGGTGGGCTGGAGGTGGCTGTGGCCATGGCGGGCTACGGGTTCGACTTCGTGTGCCCCGCCGTCGTCGGCGTGGAACTGACGGGCACGCTAGGGCCCAATGCCGAAGCGAAGGACGTGGTGCTGGAACTGCTGCGGCGCCACGGCGTGCGCGGCGGCCGCGGGAAGGTCTTCGAGTTCTACGGCGAGGGGGTGGCTTTCCTGTCCGTCTCGGCGCGCGCGACCATCTGCAACATGATCATCGAAACAGGTGCCGCCACCGCCGTCTTCCCCTCCGATGACCAGACCCGCGCGTGGCTCCGTGCCCAGCGCCGGGAGGATCAGTTTGTTCCCCTGGTGGCCGACGCCGGCGCCACGTACGACGACGACGAGCAGGTTGATCTCTCACGCCTCGTTCCGCTCGTGGCGCTGCCGCACTCGCCAGGCAACGTTCGTCCCGTGTCCGAACTGCCGCGCACCGAGGTGGTCCAGGTCTGCGTCGGTTCCTCTGTGAACAGTTCCTACGAGGACCTGGCCACTGTGGCGGCCATCCTCAAGGGACACACCGTCCATCCGTCTGTCCAGCTCACGGTGACGCCGGGATCACGGCAGATCCTGCAGACGATCATCGCCTCCGGTGTCTATGAGGACCTCATGGGGGCCGGGGCGCGGATGCTCGAGCCGGTATGCGGCCCCTGCGTGGGCATAGGGCAGGCACCCACGGAGGGTGCGCCGTCGTTGCGCACGTTCAACCGCAACTTCCCGGGCCGCAGCGGTACAGCCGAGGACTCCGTATACCTGTGTTCGCCGTCGACCGCTGCTGCCAGCGCGCTGGAAGGCGCGATCGTCGATGCCTCCACCGTCAGCCGCGGCGACCTCCGCCCTGCCACTCCCCCGCATCCGGAAGTCCACGACCTGCACATCGCCGGTGTCCTGCCCCTTGAAACCCGTCGCAACATCGAGATCGAGCGGGGCAGCAACCTCGTCCCGCCGCCGCAGCCCACCCCGCTGCCGGCTGACCTGGACGCCCGGGTGCTGATAGCCGTCGGTGATGACATCTCCACCGGTGACATGGCTCCCGACGGCGCCATCGCCATGTCCGTATGGTCCAACATCGCCGTCTGCGCGCGTTTCATGTTTCGCCGCCTGGACCCTGATTTTCACGATCGCGCCCTCGAATGGGGCGGCGGGATCATTGTGGGCGGGGAAAACTACGGGCAGGGTTCGTCGCGGGAACATGCCGCCCTGATCCCGCTGTACCTGGGGGTCCGTGTGGTCGCTGCCCGCAGCTACGCCCGGATCCACCGCCGCAACCTCATCGCCGCCGGGATTGTGCCGCTGATCCTCCCCTCCGACGCGCAAAGCTCAACCGGGCAGCGGTGGGTCATCGAAGGGCTTGCTGACGCTCTGGCCAAGGGTCGCCGCTCCGTCGCCGCCCGTGTGGACGGGGGCACTGAGCTGACGCTCGGGCTCGACTTCTCCCCGGCCGAACGTGCCGTCCTCACTTCCGGCGGCCTGCTGGCCCAGGTGCGGACCGGCGGGCGCTCCATGTTGGCCAGCGACGCCGTTGTACAGGACGACGCGGCAGGCGTTTCGCAGAGCCGATCCGCACGATGAGGCCGGCAGCCGTCGGACCCGTTCGAACACCAGCGCGTCGACCGGGACAGCGCGCCACGGCCATCGCGGCGCTGACATCGGTGGTGGCGGTGCTGCCAGTCTTCCTTGTCGGCGGGCTGGCTGTTCAGCTCGAGCAGGACCTGGGCATGACGGCGTCAGCGCTCGGAGTGGCGGTGGCCACTTTCTGGGCTGTGTCAGCACTGCTGTCTGCCCCGGCCGGGTATGTGGCCAGCGGACTGGGGCTCCGCCGCGGGGTGCCGCTCGCCGTCGGGCTGGGCTTTGTTGCGCTGGCTGGCATCGCTTTTGTCACGCCGCACTGGGCGTGGCTGATGGTCTGGCTCAGTTTCGCCGGTGCCGCGAACGCCCTGATCCACCCGCTGTCCAACGGCCTGATCGTGGATCAGGTGGCGGTCCGCAACCGCGCCTTCTCGTTTGGCCTCAAGCAGGCCGCCATTCCGACGGCGACACTCACCGCCGGCCTGTCGGTCCCGGTCTTCGCCCTTACCGTGGGGTGGAACTGGACCTTTGCGCTTGCAGCACTGCTGGCGGCCGCCCTGATCCCGGCGCTCCTCCGCACACTCCCGGGCGCTGCCCTCCGTCGGCGCTCCGGTAAGGCTGTCAGGGAGCCGCTCCCCCGGAGGCTGAAACCATTCCTTTTTGCTACCGCGGTGGCCAGCGCCCTGGGAGCCGGGCAGGCCAATGTCGTGGGTGCTTTCACTGTCACCATGGCTGTGCAGGCAGGATTCGGTGCCGCCGGTGCGGGCCTATTGCTGGGCGCCGCCAGTGTGGCCGGGATTCTGGCCCGTCCGCTGGTGGGTATTGCCGCGGACCGGGGGATCGGCGGCTCGATGGCCACCGTGGCTCTGATGATGGGGGCCGGGAGCCTGGGGCTGCTCGGCATGGCGTCCGGTTTCCCGATCGCCTATGCAGCCGGAGCCGTCGTCGCGTTCGGTCTGGGCTGGGGCTGGAACGGCCTGGCCCATTACGTGGTCTCACGCACGGCGCATCCGTTCACCATCCAGGCCACAGGGATCACCCAGAGCGGAACCTACATCGGCGGAACGCTGGGGCCGTTGCTGTTCGGGATCGTTTTCTCCCAGTTCAGTCCGGCCGTTGGATGGACGCTGGCAGCGGTGGTCGCAGCAGCCGGGGCGGCAGCCTCGCTGGTCGCGTTCCGTTTGGAGAAGCGTTTGCGCGCCAGCTAGCTGCTTAGGACAGGCGTGACAGCACGGCGGCGGCGAACTCCGCGGTGGAGGCGGTGCCCTTCAGGTCCGGCGTCGCGGTGCCGTCCGCGAGCGTGCCCTCAAAGGCCAAGGTCAGGGACCGGGCGGCCTCCGCCTCACCGAGATGGTCCAGCATCATTGCCGCGGCCCACAGAGCACCGACCGGGTTGGCGATACCCATGCCCGCAATATCCGGGGCAGAGCCGTGCACGGGTTCGAACATCGACGGGTGCCGCCGCTCCGGGTTGAGGTTGGCGCTGGGGGCAATGCCGATGGACCCGGCAATACCAGCTACCAGGTCCGAGAGAATGTCCCCGAACAGGTTCGACGCAACGATAGTCCGGATACTCGTCGGCTTCATCACCAACCGTGCCGCCAGCGCGTCAATGAGCACCTTTTCGACGACGACGCCGGGGAACGCCTTGACCGTATCCTCCACCACCTCATCCCAAAATGGCATGGTGTGGATGATGCCGTTGGACTTTGTTGCGGAGACCAGCCGTCCGCCGCGTTCGGTGGCGACGTTGGCGGCATAGCGCGCGGCCCGGGCGACGCCGCGCCTGGTGAAGACGCTCTCCTGAACCGCGAACTCGCCGTCGGTTCCGGTGCCGAACCTTCCTCCGATCTGGGAGTACTCGCCTTCGACGTTCTCCCGCACCACCACGATGTCCAGGTCGTCAATGCCGGACATGGCACCGACGACGCCGGGCAGCAACCGCATGGGCCGGAGGTTGATGTACTGGTCGAACTCCCGGCGAATGGGGATGAGGAGTCCCCAGAGGGCACGTCGGGTGTCCCGACGGCTCCGAGGTAGATACCGTCACCGCTGCTGAGCTGCTCAATGCCGTCGACGGGCATCATGCGGCCCGCCTTGCGGTAGAGGTGGCTGTTCCAGTCGTGGACCCGCCACTTGACATCGAAGCCGTAGATTCCGACGACGGCGTCGACGCACTACATCGCGACCTCGGTGACATCGACGTCAATGCCGTCGCCGGGAATCGAATCGATGACGAAACTGCGGCTTATGTGCATCCAATCGTTCTAAGGTATTGGAAGAGCATATGCTGACGGTCAGGCGGGCGGCCTCAGCTGCGGCCAGTCGATTGCGAACTCCCGGAAGTCCTGCAGTGGCTTCCCTGACAGGAATGCGAAGAACCGGCAAACCGGCCTGAGGAGGACTTCTCCCTGGATCAGCTGCTAGCGCCGGGCGCGGGCGCAGCATTCTACGAACGTGCAGTAGTCGTCGATACGGCGCCATGTTTATTTCACCTAGTGCGGGTGCCGGGCTACACGTCCTAACGGGGTTCCCGGGAAACCTGATAGGACAGGAGCACTTCGGGTTGAGTGGCTTCGGTAGAAGTTTGAGGTTCCTACCGCGTTCGCTTTGATGCTCCGTCGTGCGTGTAGGTTAGCGCTGCCGCGCGCCAGCGCGCTTCGGTGCTAACTCGGCGTCTGGTTAGGGCACAGCCAAGTCTGACGTCAGGCTGCATGGCAAAGACCGTCAGAGTAGGGTCGGAAGGCACCTCTTGCATTCATGCCCCGCAGCAGAGTCTCAGATCCAAACTGGACAGACGGCCGGCGGAGCAAAGAGCATGCCGGTGGTGTGTTTAGGGACAACAACGCCTGGGTAAAGGTAGCGCCTGCTGCCCACAACCGGGGACAATCCTGATGGGTTATCCACCGCTACTACTGCTGAGGGAGCTATCCCAACGGCTCCCAATTTCCAGCCGTGGATAACTCGGATTGACCCCAGCTGTGGACAGCTCTTGGGGTGCATCTGCACCGAGATGACAGGCACATTTTGTTGGACTCCTCCAAATTAGAGTAGCCAAGGCCTTACTAAAGTCTGCTGCAGGGAATATCCCTCCAGACGTAAGGATCTATCAATGACGATGCAGGAAAAC
>JAODMA010000364.1 GCA_025464545.1 Arthrobacter sp.
CGGCGAGAAGGAGGATGCGAGGCAGGCGACCAGGACGTCCGCCCGGTCGCCCGGCACGATCACCAGCGCGCCGTCGTCGAGCACATGCAGGAAGTTGGCGACGCTCATGGCGGCCACCTTGATGGAGTGCACGTCGCGTTCCAGGTCGGGCAGCCCGGCCACCTGGCCAAGGCCCAAGGCGGACGCCACCTCCCCCGTGGTGGGGCGGGCGATGTCCTCGAGTTCCGGGAGGACGTAGACGGGCCGGCCGCTGCTGCCGGGCTTCACCGCCGCGGCGATAGCGTCGACGGACGCAGGTTCGGCACGGTTGACCATGATGGCCAGCAGCGAGCACCTTTCGGCGAGGAGCTCCTTGCGGGCCACCTCGACGGCGTCAGCCGCCTCCGCCACACTCAAGCCCTTGGCCCCGACGACCGCGACGACGGGCGCGGCCAGGTTGTTGGCCAGCCGGGCGTTGAGGTCGAACTCGACGGCGGCATCCTGGCCGGTCAGGTCGGTCCCCTCAATAATCACGACGTCACAGTGCCGGGACATCTCGGCAAATATGTCCACGCAGCGGGAGTCGATTTCCTCGCGTTTTCCTTCCGCGAGCAGTCCGCGGACCTCGGCGAAGGTCAGGGCGCCGCGGCAACGGTCGTCGTCGAGGTCGAACCGGGCCTTCATCAAGGCAACCATGGGATCCGATGCAACATCGTGGCCGTTGACCACCGGCTTGAAAAAACCGATGCGGTCCGCATGCCGGTGCAGGGTGTCCGCCAGGCCCAGCGCGATCAACGACTTGCCCGAGCCCGGGGTGGTCGCACTGACGTAGATTCCTTTAGCCATGGCCCGCCCTTTGCTGTGAGATGGTGCTGCTCCACTCTCACCCTACTTTCTCAGCCCGACAAGCCCGCGCCCGGTCCGACGTGCGTGTCCGGGGTCCGCTTAACACCCTGTCTCCTCTTGACAGTAGGCACCCCGATGGGATTACCTAATGAACATTCGGTAAATAAAGCTGGAGGCAATGACGCATGGCTGAACTGACGATTTCCGGGAACACCCACCCCATCCTGAAGGGCGACTATGCCTCGGAATGGATGGGGGTCGAGGTCGTGGCGCTGGACGACGGGCACGCCACCATCCGCATGACCCTCCGACAGGAAATGCTCAACGGCTTCGGCATGGCCCACGGCGGAATGATCTTCGCCTTCGGCGACACCGCCTTTGCGCTCGCGTGCAACCCCGTCAACCCGCTGCCGGGCGAAGACTCCAACATCACCGTTGCCGCCGGCGTGGACATCAACTTCCTGAAGCCTGCGTTCCGCGGCCAGGTGCTGACCGCCGTCGCAAACCGCCGGGCCAGCACCGGACGCAGCGGCCTGTACGACATCCAGATCTATGCCGCCGACGCCGCTGCCACGCCTCCCGGCACGGCGCCCGCCCGCAGGGCAAACACAGACACCACTCCCGCGGCCACGCTCCCGGGCCAGCTTCCGGCAGACATCCTCCCGGGCGAACTCATCGCCGAGTTCCGCGGCCGCAGCCGCACCATCTCCAAGAAATAGAAGCAGGGACCCCAGATGACCCAAGAAGCAGTTGCCGCCACCAGTGATGCCGTCCTGGACCGCGAAGAAACGATTTCCCGCGACGAACTCGAGGCGCTGCAGCTCAGCCGCCTGCAGCACACCGTGGCCTACGCCTACGACCGCGTAGCGCTGTACAAGCGCAAGTTCGACGAGGCCGGCGTCCACCCGACGGACCTGCGCGAGCTCTCCGACCTGGCCAAGTTCCCGTTCACCACTAAAGAGGACCTCCGCCTCGAATATCCCTTCGGCATGTTCGCCGTGCCGCAGCGCGACGTGGCCCGGATCCACGCCAGCTCCGGCACCACGGGCCGTGCCACCGTGGTCGGGTACACCAAGAAGGACCTCGCCGACTGGGCCAAGCTGGTGGCGCGCTCGTTCCGCGCCTCCGGGGTCCGTCCGGGCATGAAGGTCCACAACGCCTACGGCTACGGCCTGTTCACAGGCGGCATGGGGGCCCACGCCGGCGCCGAAGCCCTGGGCTGCACGGTCATCCCCATCTCCGGCGGACAGACCGAACGCCAGTTCACGCTCATCCAGGATTTCGAGCCCGACGTCATCCTGGCTACGCCCACGTACCTGCTGACCATCGCAGATGCCATGGTCAAACAGGGAATCGACCCGGCCGCCACTTCGCTGAAGTACGCAGTTCTCGGCGCCGAACCGTGGACCGAGGAAATGCGCCACGAGCTGGAAGTGATGATGAACATCAAGGCCTGCGACATCTACGGGCTCTCCGAAGTCATGGGCCCCGGAGTGGCCGGCGAAGCGGTGGAAACCCAGGACGGCAGCCACATCTGGGAGGACCACTTCCGCCCCGAGATCATCGACGCCTTTGACCCGTCTGTGGTCCTCGGCGACGGCGAACACGGCGAGCTGGTCTTCACCTCGCTCACCAAGGAAGCGCTGCCGATCATCCGGTACCGCACCAAAGACCTCACCCGGCTGCTGCCCGGCACGGCCCGCCCTGCGCACCGCCGGATGGGCAGGATCACCGGCCGCAGCGACGACATGATCATCCTGCGCGGCGTCAACCTGTTCCCTTCGCAGATCGAGGAGATTGCCCTGCGGATCCCCGAACTGAGCCCGCACTTCCAGCTCGAGCTCACCCGCCCCGAGGGCCAGCGCATGGACGAGCTCACTGTGAAGATCGAGCGCCGCGAGTCCGTGACCCTGGGGGGAAGCGCGGCGGCGGCGAAAGTGCTGCAGCAGCAGATCAAGATCCAGGTGGGTTCCACCTGCCGCGTGGACGTCGTGGATCCGGGATCCCTGGAACGGTCCAACGGCAAGCTGCGCCGGATCCACGACCTGCGGCCCAAGGCCTGAACCGATCGTGAGAAACTAGCCACTATGCCCAGCACAGCAATCACCACGAAGCGCGGCCGCCCCGGTTATGACCAGCAGTCGGTGCTGGCGATCGCCGTCGAGGTCTTCAACCGCCACGGTTATGACGCCACGTCAATGGGCATCCTTGCCGAGAACCTGGGCATCTCGAAATCCGCGATCTACCACCACGTACCGTCCAAGGGTGACCTGCTGAAGCTGGCCCTGGACCATGCCCTGGGCGGGCTCGAAGCAATCCTGGACCAGCCTGGCGCCACCTCCGGTTCGGCCGATTCCCGGCTGGAGTTCGTGGTCCGCCAGACCATCTCCGTACTGGCGGAACGGCTGCCCTTCGTGACCCTGCTGCTGCGCCTGCGCGGGAACACAGAGATCGAGCGGGACGCGCTGGAACGGCGCCGCACCTTCGACCACAAGGTTGCCGCCCTGATTTCCGAGGCCCGGGACGAGGGCACGCTCCGCCAGGACATCGACCCCCGCACCGTCACGCGCCTGCTCTTCGGCACGATCAACTCGATCGTCGAGTGGTACAAGCCCGGGGGCTCGCTGTCCCCGGAAAAGCTGGCCGACGACGTCATCACCATGGCCTTCCACGGCCTCCACGTCCCCCGCTAGGCGTTCCCGCCGCTCCTGCGGAGTCCCACTGCCAAAAGGATCCGTGCGGCCCCAAGCGGACGGTCTGCCCGTACAAGGGTCAGGCCAGCTATTGGAGTTATCCGGATTCCGGGCAGGGCCCACGGAAAAAGCGCCCCGGCTCGAGCCGGGGCGCTTTGTCCTGAACGTCCGGAATCCGGAGTCAGAGCTGGTAGTCGGCCTGCGTGGTGATGTTCTCGTGCACGCACAGGATGTTGTGTTCCGAATCCATGAACCAGGCGCACTTCTCCGAATCCGTTGTACAAATGTGGTTCTCGGTCTTGAGATCCGGGAGGTCGTAGTCCTGGAACCGGATTCCCTTGGATTCCATCTCCTGGACCGTCTTCTCGATCCCGCTGACCTCGAAGCTCAGGGTCGTATGCTCGGAATGCTTTCCGTCCCTGACCGGCATGAGCTGCAGCATGGGGCCGCCTTCGCTGCCGAATAGTTCACTTCCATCGTCCGTCACTCCACGGTGCGGGAGTCCCAGCGTCTCGGCGTAGAAACGCCGGGCGCGTTCTGCATCATCGACTGGCAGGACTGTTGTGGCTTTGTTGAGTACTAGGGTCATTTCGCCACCTCCTACGAGCAAAATTTTACGCCGGAGCGGGGCGGAAAGAGCCTGCAAATTGCCCCCTGAACAGGCGACGCTTCGCTGGATGCCCCCTTCCTCAGCGGGCGGCGTGGGAGCGGGGAACCGGTCGATAATAGTCAGTCAGGAATCCGGCGAGGAGACCGCCCAGGACCAGCACCAGCGCCGGCCAAAGTCTTACAGGGCCAACGAAGTCGCGGATATCGGCCCCCAGGAACGGCAGAAGAAGCATCGCGACGGCTCCATAGATGATTGCCAGCACCACTCCGGTCTTGATGACGGTTGCCCCCCGTGATCGCATCTTCTTCTTGGGAAACTGCTTCGCGTAATCCTGCGCGGCACCGAAGTCATCATCAGCAGGAGTCCCGGCGGCGCTCTCGTGAGCGCGGACTTCGTCCAGGGTGTCGGCGATCTCATCTTCCGAGAACCCGCGGATGCGCAGGTTGAAAGTCAGGTCTCGTGCGTAGCTCATGGTTGTTCCTGTCGGGTGGCTCGGATCTCGGCGGGGGTTTCGTTCATGCGCTGCCAGGCTGCCGCCGAGCGCTGCAGCTCGCCGATAGTGTCACGACTTGGTTTGCGGGACAACCCACATTTTCCGGGGAAATCCCACCCCCGCTCCTCTGTTAAACACGACACGGTCGTTGCAACTCCCATAAATTCTGGGGGTTGCAACGACCGTTGGAGCCTCAGTGACGTGGAACGTCGGGAGGGGCTACTTCTCGACGAGGGTCAGGACGTCGTAGGTCGCCACGATTTCGTCGTTCTGGTTGGTCAGGACGGCGTCCCAGGCCACCTCGCCGTACTCGTCGGTCTCGCGCGGGGTGATCTTCTTGGCCGTCAAGGTCACACGGATGGAGTCGCCCGCGGCCACCGGGGTGATGAAGCGCAGGTTCTCCAGGCCGTAGTTGGCCAGGACGGGGCCCGGGGCGGGCTCCACGAACAGGCCGGCGGCCCAGCTGAGCAGGAGGTAGCCGTGCGCCACGATGCCGGGGAAGAAGGGGTTGGCCGCCGCGGCTTCCTGGTTGGTGTGGGCGTAGAAGGTGTCGCCGGTGGAGTTCGCGAACTTCGTGATTTCCTCCAGCGAGACCTCACGAAGCTCCGAGCGGATGGCGTCGCCAATGTGCAGCGTGGCCAGGGATTTCCGGAACGGGTGCTGGCCCTCGGTCTCGAGCGTGAAGTTGCGGTCCGCGCCGGTGTGCCAAACGCCGGTGACGGCGGTAAGCATGTTGGGCGAGCCCTGGATGGCGGTGCGCTGCATGTGGTGCATCACCGAGCGGATGCCTCCGAGTTCTTCGCCGCCACCGGCGCGGCCGGGGCCGCCGTGGACCAGGTGCGGGACCGGGGAGCCGTGCCCGGTGGAGCTGCGGGCGTCCTCGCGGTTGAGCATGAGCACGCGGCCGTGGTGGGCTGCAATTCCGGTGACCAGTTCGCGGGCAACCTCGGGATCGTTCGTGCAGACCGAGGCGACCAGCGAGCCGCCGCCGCGGGCGGCGAGGCGGACGGCGTCGGCCAGGTCCGTGTAGCCGATCACCGAGGACACCGGGCCGAAGGCCTCGAGCGAATGGACCTCCTCGGCCTCCGGGTTGGCCCAGCTCAGCAGGACCGGGGACATGAAGGCACCGCCGTCGACGACCCCGACGCTGCCGTCCGCGCTGGTGACCTTCGGCGCATCTAGCGTGCCGTAGGCAAGCTCCCCGCCGGCGTCGAGCATGGACTGGACGGCGGCGCGCACGTCGGCGAGCTGCTCGAGGGAGGCGAGGGCGCCCATGGTGACGCCCTCGGCGCGGGGGTCACCGAGCACGACGCGTTCACGGATGCGGTCCCCCACCGCGGCGGTGACGTCGGCTACGAGTTCCTGCGGCACGATCGCCCGGCGGATCGAGGTGCATTTCTGTCCGGCCTTGGCGGTCATCTCGGTGACGAGGGACTTGATGAAGGCGTCGAATTCCGGCGTGCCCTTGACAGCATCCGGGCCCAGAATCGCGGCGTTGAGCGAGTCGGTCTCGGACGTGAAGCGGACCCCGCCCTTGACCACGTTCGGGTGAGACTTGAGCGTGTTGGCGGTCGAGGCCGAACCCGTGAAGGCCACAAGGTCGCGGTAATCCAAGTGGTCCAGCAAGGTGCGGACGGAGCCGGAAATCAGCTGCAGCGAGCCCGTGGGCAGGATGCCGGATTCGTCGATCGCCTTGACCACGGCGGCAGCCACGTAGCCCGTGGGGGTGGCCGGCTTGACGATGGTGGGCACACCGGCGAGGAAGGCCGGGGCGAGCTTCTCCAGCATGCCCCACACGGGGAAGTTGAAGGCATTGATCTGCACGGCGACGCCGGGGATGCGGGTATAGATGTGTTCACCGGCGAACGAGCCGTCCCGGGACAGTACCTCCATGGGGCCATCCACCACCACCTGGGCGTTGGGCAGTTCGCGCCGGCCCTTGGAGCCGAAGGTGAATAAGACGCCGATTCCGCCGTCGATGTCGATCATGGAGTCGATCTTGGTGGCGCCGGTCTGCGCCGAGAGCGCGTAGAACTCCTCGCGGCGGCCGTTGAGGTACTGCGCCAGCTCCTTGAGCTTGAGCGCGCGCTGGTGGAAGGTCAGCGTGCCAAGTTCCGCCTGGCCGGTGGTGCGGCCGTAGTCCACGACGGCGGCGAGGTCGAGCCCCTCGGTGCTCACCTTGGCCAGGAGCTCGCCGGTGCTGGCGTCCAGGACCGGCGCTGCGCCGGCGGCGGAAGCGGCCTCGGGAGTCCACCAGGAACCCCGGATGAAGCTGGGAACGATCTCGACAGTGTCTACTGTGGGTGCGGCTGTGGTGGTCATCGTTGACGGGTCCTTCCAACGGGGGAGCAAGATCAACACGGCCGGAACATTACTGACCGTCCGTTCGGTAATATGATCTAGAGTACATGAATGAGGCCTGCCGCACACTAGCCGCGGCGGCACCGACCGTCCGGGCCCACCGCCGGCCGGCAACAAAGGAGACGCTATGACGCCCGAGACTGGCAGCACCGAGTTGTGGAAGATCACCCTCGGGGAACTCGACGAGAAGATGGGCGTGAAGATCGTCGAGGAGTCCGTGGACCGCGTGGTGGCGACCATGCCGGTGGAGGGCAACCGGCAGTCGTTCGGTCTACTGCATGGCGGCGCCTCACTGGCCGTGGGCGAGGCCGTGGGGTCCTGGGCCGCCGTCATCCACGCCAGCACCCTGGGCAAGACAGCGGTGGGCGTCGACGTTTCGGCCACGCACCACAAATCGGCCCGCGAGGGGCTGATCACCATCACGGCAACGCCCATTCATCTGGGCGGCACACTGGCCACGCACGAGGTTCTGATCACCAACGAGGCCGGCCAGCGGCTCTGCACGCTGCGGATCACCAACCTGCTGCTGGACCGCAAGGCCTGACCCCGGATTCGCGGATCCGCCCCGAACCCTCGGGATCGCCGGAAGTGTGCGGGGTCGCCGGAAAGTTCCGGCGACCCCGCAGCTTTCCGGCGAGCCCAGCTTGGGACCGGGACCTGGGCCGGGAGGCCGCCTACACCGGTGTACCCCGGTGATGTAGGGCCGATCGACCCGGAGGGTCCGCTGCCCCGGCTGTTAGCTTGGAAGTGCTGAGTCGCCCGGCACCGCTGGGTATCACCGGTCGCACCGTAAGGATCCGCCATGCTCTCGGACACCTCGCTTCCTGTCATCAAGGCAACGCTTCCCGTAGTCGGCGAGCACATCGAGGAGATCGCCAAACGCTTCTACAAACACATGTTCGAGGCGCGGCCGGACCTCCTGGACGGCCTCTTCAACCGGGGAAACCAGGCGGACGGCCGCCAGCAGCAGGCACTCGCCGGATCCATCGCGGCATTCGCCACCATGCTCGTGGAGAAACCGGATCAGGTGCCGGACCATCTGCTCTCCCGGGTGGCCCACAAACACGTCTCGCTGGGACTGAGCCCGGACCAGTACCAGATTGTCCACGACCACCTCATGTGGGCAATCGTGGATGTACTCGGGGACGCCGTCACACCCCAGGTCGCCGCCGCCTGGGACGAGGTCTACTGGCTGATGGCAAACCTGCTCATCCACAAGGAGCGCGGGCTGTACAACGCCGTGCACCTCTCTCCCGAAACCATCTGGCGGACGTGGCGGGTGGCGCAGCGGATCCAGGAGACAGATGACGTCGTCTCGTTCGTCGTAGAACGGACCGACCAACGAGACGTCAAGCCGTCTCTGCCGGGGCAGTACGTGACCATCAAGATGACCATGCCTGACGGCGTCCACCAGCCCAGACAGTACAGCCTGACGAAGGCCGACGACGGCCAGCACCGCCAGTTCGCGGTGAAGCGGGTCCACGGACTCGGGACCCCCGACGGCGAGATGTCCACACTGCTGCACAATGAGGTCCGGGTGGGCGACGAGGTGGTGCTCTCGGCACCCTTCGGCGATGTGGTGCTGGAGTACACGGACCGGCCCTTGGTCCTCGCCAGCGCGGGGATCGGGATCACCCCGATGGCCGGAATGCTGTCGCACCTCGTCAAGTCCGGTTCCCAGCGGCAGGTGATAATGCTGCATGCCGACGACAGCGAAGCGGCCTTCCCACTTAGGGGGCAGGTCAGGGACGATCTGGCCGCATTACCGGACGGGACGTTGAGGACGTGGTTCCTGAATCCCACCGTGGCAGGAAGTGACTCCGGATCCGAGTTCTCCGGCTTCATGGACATCAGCGACGTGGAACTCCCCGACGATGCCGAGTACTACCTCTGCGGTCCCCTGCCGTTCCTGAAGTCGGTTCGGAGCGCCCTGATTGCCGGTGGCGTACCGGCCAAGGACGTTCAATACGAGGTCTTCGGCCCGGATCTCTGGCTGGCTGACTTCCAGTAGCCGCGGCTCGCTTTTCTGCCCCGACCCCTCGAGGTCGCCGGAAGGCTGCGGGGTCGCCGGAATGTTCCGGCGACCCCGCAGCCTTCCGGCGAACTGGAGCCCGGGCTGCCGCCCTAGAGGTCCGGCTACCGCACCGGCCGGAGCCGGCCGAACGCCACGAAAGCGGCCCCGAGCAGCAGGGCACCGGCGCCCAGCCCGGCGGCGGCCAGAAGCCCACCGGCGCCCGTGCTGGCCAGCAGGCCGGCATTGCCTGGCGAATTTCCGTCCGGTGCGGTGCCGCCCACTATTACGGAGGTGTCCGACGGCGGGACGGGAGCGCCGGCGGGTTTGGCCGGAGGCTCGGCAGCAGGCGGCTCGGCAGCAGGCGGCTGGGTGGCCGGCGGCTCGGCAGCAGGCGGCTGGGCCGGGGTCCCGCCCGAAACGGCAGCGGGGTCGATGATGAAGGCTACTTTGGCCGGGCGCGAAGTGACCCCATCAACGGCCTGCGTGACCGTCAGCGTGTGCGCTCCGGGCGCCAGTCCCGCAGGGAACGGGACGCTCCACCGGGCTTCGCCGGCGGGGTTCCGCGTCATCCGGGGCTGAAGCGCCGCCCCGGCTCCTGCCCCGCCGGCTTCAGCCTGCACCGATCCAACGGTCACCCCGTCCAGGGTAACTCGCACGTCGGCAGCGTCAACGGCGGTGCCGGAGATGTCCGTGGGCAAAGCGTCCGGGCGGAGGTGTCTGCCGTCCC
>JAODMA010000360.1 GCA_025464545.1 Arthrobacter sp.
CGAGCCGGGCCACGTGAGGATCTGCTGGGCGGTCCACCAGTATTCCTCGAGGGTTTCGACCTTCCAGGAGAAGACCTGGACGCCCTGCGGGACCTCTACGGTTCCGTTGCCGACCACGACGGCGGCCGCTGCTTCGTCCTGGGTGGAGAAAATGTTGCAGGAAGCCCAGCGGACCTCCGCGCCAAGGGCGGTGAGGGTCTCGATCAGTACCGCCGTCTGCACGGTCATGTGCAGGGAGCCGGCGATCCGGGCTCCCTGCAAGGGCTGGCTGTCGCCGAATTCCGCGCGCAGAGACATCAGGCCCGGCATTTCGTGCTCGGCGAGGCGGATTTGGTGGCGGCCCGCCTCGGCAAGGGAGATGTCAGCGATCTTGTAGTCGAAAGTCATGTGAATCCTTTGTGTTGCCGGCTGGTCGTCGGTGGCCGGGTGGCTGTGACCGTGCGTGTCGGTGGCTGGAAGTAGTTCGGCGCCGCCTGTTTCCGGGATTGGCGCCGAAGGACAGATCCGGGCGTGGGCCGCAGCCGGAGGGGCCTTCTGCTGCCTGAGCCCAGCCCTGCCTAGACGGCGGTGCGGGGCCCGGCGTCGTGCTGGTCGGAGGGCGCAGCAGTGGCTGCCGGGAGCAGCTCCGGCGGCAGCAGCAGCGGGATACCGTCTTCGATGCGGTAGCGCGGGTTCACACCGGAATCGTCTGCCGCCGTCGCGACGAGCTCCTCGCCGTCCTGGACGAGGGCGGATCCGGTGACGGGGCATCGCAGGACAGACAACAGCTCAGGACTGAGATTCGGCATGGTGAACGCTCCCTGGTGGACGCCGCAGCTGGCGCCGGTGGCTTACGGATTTTGCAGTTCCAAGCCTACCGCCAGTTGCAGCTCACGATGGTTCGCGCAGGATGCGCAGGTGCCCCCGCCGGGTGCCTTCGGCTGCAGCCGGCGCCTCCAGGGCGGGCTGCGCGCTCCGCTGGCCCGGCGTCGTCTCCGATGCCCGGGGCCGTGACGCTGCCTCACGGACGGCGTTCGCCAGCGCCAGCAGGTCATCCGGACCGGGCCCCGCCGGTGTGGCCGGCATGGCCAGCCGCAGGACTTCCCAGCCCCGGGGGACGGTCAGCGACCCCGCGTGCTGCTCGCAGAGGTCATAGCAATGCGGTTCGGCGTAGGTGGCCAGCGGCCCCAGCACGGCGGTGGAGTCGGCGTAGACGTACGTCAAAGTGGCCACCGCCGAATTGCGGCAGGCTGACCTTGAACAAAGACGAATTGCACCCACGACATCACAGACTACTCCCCTTCCCCGCCGGAACCCCGCACCACCGCAGCTTCCGCGGCGGGTCGCGGAGCCCATATCGCGTAAATCATCTGCCGGGTTTAGAGTCAAGATATGCAGTCATCGCACCAAGATCCGGGTTTTACGGTCCGCTTGGCTGACCACGACGCCGCAGCCGGCGACGCCGTCCCCGCGCCAACTGGTTCCGGCCGTAGTGCAGCGCCGAGGAATTTCCGGCAACGCCGCAGGAACAGGCACGGGCGTGGCCTGCGGGGCGAACTGATGCTGCCTACCCTGCCGGGGTACCGGACCCGCTCCGAGCGTTTTGACGATTTCGTCCTCGACTCGGCCCAGCGGCTCCATGACATCTGGGGCAAACCGCTGGACGGCGTCCGCTTTGCCGTAGACGAAATCCCTCCGGGCCTGGAACAGCTCGTCGCGGACGGAAGTCCCGCCCCCCTGGGCGCCTACAGCCCGGCGACGGACGACGAAGGTCCGGTCATTACGCTGTTCCGGCTCGTCGTCGAACAGGCCTGCGGCAGCCCGGAGGAACTCCAGGACCTGGTGCACGACGTCGTTGTGGAGCGTACCGCCGAGATGCTCGGCGTGCCGCCGGAATCCCTGGACCCGGTGTACCGCCGCCGCTACTGACCCGGCGGTCCGGACCACCGGCACCGCAACCAGTTGCTCGGCCAGCGGAAGTCAGTATCCCAGCGTGACCGGGACCTGTTCCTGGCCTGCGGCGCCGGGAGCCACCGCGACGGTTGAGATATTCTGCGTGCCGTCCTGCTGGAGCAGCACGGCGCCATAGGCCGCCTCGCCGGCGGCAGAGAGCAAATAGCCTACGACCGGCGAACCGTTCACGTCGGCGGGCACCTTGATGGAGGCCGTGGTTCCGCCGGCCATGTCCGCCGCGGCGGCAGCCCGGATCTTTCCGTCAGCGGTAATCGGCGTGTACGAGATCGTGGCCCGCCCGTCCGGTGCCCCGAACACCAGATAGCGGTCGCCGGCGGTGGGCACGGGCACCACGTGCTGGCTTCCGAGCCGGACCGCGGCCGGGGACCAGGCGAGATCCGAGGCGTCCTCGGAGGCGAGGCCCTTGGTGACACGCGCGGCAGCGGTGAAGGAAACGTCCGAGCTGGCTTCTACGGTATAAAAGCCCGCCGGCACTCCGGCCAGCGAGACTTCCGTAACCGTGCCGGCCGTCGCCTTCACGACGCCGCCACCGGGCAGGGCCTTCTGTCCGTCGCGTCCATAGAGCTTGATCGCCACGACGGCGTCGGCGGATCCGGGCACTGCAATCTGTAGGGATGGTCCGGCGTCGGCGGAGCCCGGTTTCGCGGTGAGGGTCGCCAGCGCGGCGGGGTCCTGGATATCCACGCCGGCGATCACCTGACGGACTGCGGGCGCGGTTCCCGGCACGATGAAGTCGACTCCTCCCGGGGTTAGTCCGCGCAGCACGCTCTGCTGGATAACGGCAGCGACCGGGCCGCCGGCGCTGCGCACCCGAACGCCGAGCCGTTCCTGCCGGGGGGCCAGTCCGGCCAGGATGACCGAGCGGGTGCTGCCGGGGGCCACGAGGAGTCCCCTGCTTCCGGGTGCCTGGATGAGGCCCTTCGCACCGTAAAGGTCGAGGCTGACCGTGGCCGGGGTGGAAGAGGCGTTGCTGAGGTTCAGGACGGCAGTCCGTCCGAGCGCGGTGTTCGCCCCGACCAGCCACAGATCATTGGCCGGCTGCTGGCAGGCCACGGCGGCTGAACCGCGAAGGTCACCGTCTCCGGCCGTGTAACTCATGATGGCCCCGGCGGAGGCCTGGCGGCCCGCCTGCGCATCAGCGCTAAGGACGCTGGCAGCGTCGACGGCGTGCTGCGGAACCACCCCTGCCAGCAGCACGGGCGAACCGGCGGCGGGCTTGGCGGCGGGCGTCTCGGGGGCGGACGGGTCGGCGGCCTTGGCGAGCTCAACCAGGGTCTCGCCCTTGAGCGAAGAGAGTCGGCTGCCGGGAAGGGTTCCCGCGGTGGAGCTGAGCACGACGGCGTTCACAACACTGTTTGCGGTGGCCGATTCCGGACTGAACTGCGGATCGGTGCCCACCGGCGTGCCTTCCAGCAGCCGGGCGGGACCGGGGCAGACACCGATGCTGCTGCCGGCGGGCACGGCGGCCAGGGGCGCCTCGAGCTGCCTGCTGCTGCCAGGCCCCTCCGGGGACAGCGAGGCCGCCGACACGAGCCCGCCGCCCGCGGCGACGAGCACAAGGGCGGAGAGGACTCCGGCCACCGTGCTGCCGCGCGGAAGGCGCTTCAGCCGTGCCGGCGCCGGGCCGGCCACCCGTCGGCTGGCTGGCTGAGGTGCTGTCTGCTGCCCTGTTCCATCCTGTCCAGATACTTCTTGGCC
>JAODMA010000366.1 GCA_025464545.1 Arthrobacter sp.
GCACTGGAACGGCCGGAACTTCACCGTGGTCGACACCGGCGGCTGGGAGCACGATGCCCGTGGCATCCACGCCCGCGTCGCCGAACAGGCCGAGATGGCAGTGGAACTCGCCGACGCCGTGCTGTTCGTCGTCGACTCCGCCGTTGGCGCCACGGCCACGGACGAGGGCGTCGTGAAGATGCTCCGCAAGTCCAAGAAGCCGGTCATCATGGTGGCCAACAAGGTGGACGACTTCGCGCAGGAGGCGGACTCGGCCACGCTCTGGGGCCTCGGCTTCGGCGAGCCGTACCCGGTGTCGGCGCTCCACGGCCGCGGTGTCGCCGACCTGCTGGACCACGTCATGGACACGTTGCCCGAGTTCTCCACGATCGAGGGGCTGGAACGCTCCGGCGGCCCGCGCCGCATCGCCCTGATCGGCCGGCCCAACGTCGGCAAGTCCTCGCTGCTGAATAAACTCGCCGGTTCCGAGCGCGTGGTGGTGGACAATACCGCCGGCACCACCCGGGATCCGGTCGATGAGTTCATTGAACTCGGTGGACGGACCTGGCGCTTCGTCGACACCGCCGGCATCCGCCGCCGACAGCACATGGCACAGGGCGCGGACTTCTACGCCTCACTGCGGACCCAAAGTGCGCTCGAAAAGGCGGAGGTCGCCGTCGTGCTCCTCGCCGTGGACGAAGTCCTCAGCGAGCAGGATGTCCGCATTCTGCAGCTGGCGATCGAATCCGGCCGCGCACTGGTCCTCGCGTTCAACAAGTGGGACCTGCTGGACGACGAACGCCGCTCCTACCTGGAACGTGAGATCGAGCAGGATCTGGCCCACGTGGCGTGGGCGCCGCGGGTCAACATTTCGGCGCTGACCGGTTGGCACAAGGACAAGCTCGTCCCGGCCCTGGACACGGCGCTGGAAAGCTGGGACAAGCGCATCCCGACCGGACGCCTCAACGCGTTCCTGGGCGAACTTGTCGCGGCACACCCGCACCCGGTCCGTGGTGGCAAGCAGCCCCGCATCCTCTTCGGCACCCAGGCCTCCAGCCGGCCGCCGAAGTTCGTGCTGTTCACTACCGGTTTCCTGGACCCGGGTTACCGCCGCTTCATCACCCGCCGGCTCCGCGAGACTTTCGGTTTCGAGGGCACCCCGATCGAGGTCAACATGCGCGTCCGGGAAAAGCGTGGCAAGAAGCGTTAATTCGGACACACCTTGCCGGTGGCACCTTGAAAATGTCACAGGCACCCTCCGGGATCGTGTAAGCTTTTGGAGGTGGTTCGGCCGGACTGCAGAGATGAACTCTCCTGGATAAACAAGGGATACATCGACGCGGAGAACGGCGGAACTGACGGGCTGTAGCGCAGCTTGGTAGCGCACTTGACTGGGGGTCAAGGGGTCGCAGGTTCAAATCCTGTCAGCCCGACCAACAAATAACCGCCCCATCACCGGGATAAATCCTGATGGTGGGGCGGTTTTCCTTTTGCCCTCAGGCCGCAAGGGTGCAGTAATCAATTCCGGGACCGGACAGCACCGCGGGATCCTTCTGCCAGCTGCCGCTCGTCCTCAGGATCGGCGGGGCCCTGCTGGCCGGCGTCCTGGTACCCCCGCCCTCCCGATGAAGGACTGGCGGGGCTTTGCCCGCTACTTCAGGAACCGCGACGTCCGGCGGTCGGCCAGGATCTTTCCCTTGGTCTGGCAGGCCGGACAGTATTGCAGGGCTGTGTCCGCAAATGAAACCTCGCGAACGGTGTCCCCGCATACCGGGCAGGCTTCGCCGGTCCGGGCGTGAACTCTCATGTGGCTGCGCTTGGTGTCCTTGAGCTCCGACGGTGCTTTGCCTTGCGCTTCCTTCAGTGCGGTGCCCAGGATGCTGTGGATGGAGTCGTACAGGACCTGGACCGCATCCCGGTCCAGGGACTTTGCAATGGCGAAGGGTGAGGTCCTGGCCGCGTGCAGGATTTCGTCGCTGTACGCGTTTCCGATGCCGGCGATCACGCTCTGGCTCCTCAGCAGACCCTTCACCTGCTGGGAGCTGGAACCCAGGATCCCGGCCAGGGTCTCCACATCGAATCCGGGACTGAAGGGGTCCGGTCCGAGCGCCGAGATCCCGGGAACATCGCACGGATCCCTGACCACATAGACCGCCAGGCTTTTCTTGGTGCCTGCCTCCGTCAGATCCAGGCCGAGCGGACCGGTGGCGCTGGAGAACAACAGCCGCGCCGCTATGTGTCCCTTACCCATTTTCAGCTGGATCTCAGTGGGGGTGTCGGTGAAGCGGACCCAGCCGGCCCTCGCCAGATGGAAGACAAAGTGCAGTCCGTCGGCCTCCACGCTGATGAACTTGCCGAAGCGACGGACCCCGGTGACCGCCCTGCCCTCGAGTTCGGCGAAGGGTGGATCCGCGGTCTTGAGCACCGCGAACGAGGCGATCTGGACCTTCGCCACGACAGCGCCGCGCAGGTGCTCGTCGAGAAAGTCCGTCAGGGCCGCCACTTCCGGAAGCTCGGGCATTGCCTAGCCCTGATCGGCTTTGCTGTCGTGGCCCCGTTTGTCTCTTTTCAGAACGGCGGCCTGTGCATGTTCAGTCATGGCACCATCATGGCAGAGTCCTCCCGGGCGTCGGCCGCATCTGCCTATACTTTCAGCGGCGGGCAGTTCGATTGGCCGCCGTTGACATTGCTGATTGACCCGATGAAAGGCCCGTCATGAGCATCATTCCCGAAGAGTTGTCCTACACCGCAGAACACGAGTGGGTTTCGACCCCGAACGCCGACGGAGTCGTGCGCGTGGGCATCACCGATTTTGCCCAGGACGCCCTCGGGGACGTCGTCTACGCCCAGATGCCCGAAGTGGGCACCACGATCAAGGCGAACGACGTCGTCGGTGAAGTCGAATCCACCAAGAGCGTGAGCGACATCTACGCCCCCGTCTCCGGCGAAGTCGTGACCCGGAACGAGGCGCTGGATACCGATTCGGCCCTGATTAACTCGGATCCGTACGGCGAGGGCTGGCTGATTGAAATCAAGCTGGCCGAACCCGACGCCGTCGAGTCTCTGCTCAGTGCGTCGGAGTACGAACAACAGGTAGGCTAAAGGAAACGGTCTACGGGCCGGGCCGTTGCAATTACCTCGATGGCCCGCCCGGGGCCGCACCGGATCTGCCAGGTATTTCCGGACGGCATGCGTTGTTTGCAGGGGGGACACCTGCAACGAATGAGGAGGATTCAATGTTTGGGCACGAACGGAACGCCACAGGTGACCGTCGCGGCGCGCGTGGAGTGAAAGCTTCGGAGACCACGTCGATCAACCTCACCCCGGTGCGCGACGAACCCACCATCCCTCCGAAAGTCTCTGCCGACGAGCGGACGGCCGTCGAGTCGCTGCCGTTCGGCTCCGCTTTGCTGGTCGCCCACTCCGGGCCGAACAGCGGCGCGCGCTTCCTGCTGGATTCGGACGTCACGACGGCGGGCCGCCACCCGGACGCCGACATTTTCCTCGACGACGTCACGGTCTCGCGCCGCCATGTCGAATTCCGCCGCACGGCACGCAGCTTCGAAGTTGTGGATACCGGAAGCCTGAACGGCACTTACGTGAATCATGACCGAGTCGACAGCGTGGAGCTGAAGTCCGGCAACGAAGTGCAGATCGGGAAGTTCCGCCTCACCTTCTACCTGAGCCCTGCCCGCGCAGCAGGCAACGACTGATTCCGGGGTAGCTGCCTGTGGCAATGGCACAAGCGGAACGGCGCGGACCCCAGGTCCTGAACATCGGGGAAGTCCTGGCTCAGTTGAGCGACGATTTCCCTAATATGACCGCGTCGAAAATCAGGTTTCTTGAGGAAAAGGGCCTCATCAACCCACAGCGGACGCCAGCCGGGTACCGGCAGTACGCGGAAAGCGACGTCGAGCGCCTGCGCTTCGTGCTGTCCCTCCAGCGTGACCAATACCTACCGCTGAAGGTCATCAAGGACTACCTCGACGCGATCGACCGCGGCGAACGCCCGGACAACCTGCCCCCGGGCGTCACGGTGTCACCGCGGATCGTGTCCGCGGAACTGGCCGCTGAGCTGCAGAACCGGGTGCGGCGGCTGAGCGAAGAACAGCTCCGTGCCGAATCCGGCGCCAGTGTTCCCCTGCTCGAGTCCCTGTTGAGCTACGGCCTGATCGGCCACGTCAACGGCAAGTTCGACGAGAACGCCCTCCAGGTGGCACGCGCCTGCGTCCAGTTGGAGACCCACGGCCTGGAACCACGTCACCTGCGGCCGTTCCAGGCCGCCGCCGACCGTGAATTCGGGCTCGTGGAGCGCGCGGTAGCCACCCTGACCTCGCGCAAGGACGCCGCCTCCCAGGCCCGCGCCGCCGAGGCCGCGCGGGAACTTAGCGAGCTGTGCCTCTCGCTGCACCGGGCCCTGGTCCAGGACCGCATTTCGAGAATGGACATCTGATGATCGAGGTGGAGATCGTAGGCGTGCGGATCGAGTTGCCGTCCAATCAGCCGCTCGTCCTGCTCAAGGAGATCCATGGGGAACGCCACGTGCCGATCTGGATCGGCACGCCGGAAGCCAGCGCCATCGCCTTGGCGCAGCAGGGTGTGGTCCCGCCGCGCCCCATGACCCACGACCTGCTCGTGGACGTCGTGGAGTCCCTGGGGCACAACATCGTCAGCGTCAACATCGTCGCCGTGGAGGACAACATCTTTTACGGCCAGCTCCAGTTTGAGAACGGCACCACCGTCAGCTCGCGGGCGTCCGACGCGCTGGCCCTCGCGCTCCGCGCCAAATGCCGGATCTGGTGCGCGGACGCCGTCATGGACGAGGCCGGCGTCCGCATCACCGAACACGACGAGGGTGAGGACACGCACCCCGGCCCGGCCGTGGACGAAGAGGGCGAGCTGCGGCGCTTCCGGGAGTTCCTTGACGACGTCGAGCCCGAGGACTTCGCCGGTTGAGCCGGTAAAAGGTGCCCTTAAGGTTAAAGTCGAGGATTAAACTTTCGACACGCCCTCCGAATATGCCGCACGTCTTTGACCTTGGGCTCCGCCGGGCCTAACGTCGGAGGTACAAGTTCCCATTGCGTACAACAGCCGCGCAGGTCACACTGGAATGTGCAGCCCGGCTAATTACACGGATGGATTTTTGCACCGTGTATTGGTAACTCAGCCGGTCAGCTGACCGGTGATGCTGCACCTTCCCTCGGGGAGCCATGATAAGGAGGATCCACGTGAGTCCGAAAGGCGAAGCGGGCGAGCTCAAGCAGACCTCGACGGCTGGCGTAGCGGTACCCGCCAGCGGTGCCCAAGGTCTGCTGTTCACCGAGGATCTTCCCGTCCTGGACGAAGACGCAGGCTATCGCGGGCCCACCGCGTGCAAAGCCGCCGGCATCACCTACCGCCAGCTCGACTACTGGGCCCGGACCGGGCTTGTTGAACCCGCCGTGCGCGGCGCCGCCGGATCCGGCTCCCAGCGGCTCTACGGTTTCCGGGACATCCTGGTCCTCAAGGTCGTCAAGCGGCTCCTGGATACGGGCGTCTCACTCCAGCAGATCCGAACGGCCGTTGAACACCTGCGCGAGCGTGGCGTCGAGGACCTGGCCCAGATCACGCTTATGAGCGACGGCGCCAGCGTCTACGAGTGCACCTCCGCTGACGAGGTCATCGACCTCGTCCAGGGCGGACAGGGAGTCTTCGGCATTGCCGTCGGCCGGGTCTGGCGTGAAGTGGAGGGCAGCCTCGCGGCGCTTCCCAGCGAACACGCCGCGGTTCAGTCCTTCCCCGACGACGAACTGAGCAAGCGCCGGGCCACCCGCAAGACCGGCTGATCCCCGGACAACCCACATACAGACAGCAAAGGCCGCCTTCCCCCGGAAGGCGGCCTTTGCTGTCTAAAGCAGGGGGGTGATGCCGGGCGCCGGGCCTAGCGCTGGCTGCGGTTGCGGACGCTGCCGGTGGACTTCAACAGGTTCGCCAGCAGTGCGTCGAACAGCCCGGCCGCGTTCTTGGCCGAGTCGCCGGGCCAGTGGTGAATGGAGTGGGCTGCACCCTGGATCTGCTGCCAGTTGGCCTGTTCCGGAATGTGGGGAGTGAGAAGCAGTTCGCCGAACATGGACTGCATCTCGGACAGCCTGAACGTGTGCTCGGCGGAACCGCTGCGCACCCGGTTGGCGACAATGCCCGCGGGGGACAGGTTCGGGGCGAATTCCTTGCGGAACAGCTGGATCGCCCGCATGGTGCGCTCTGTGCCGGCAACGGAGAAGAGCCCGGGTTCTGCCACCAGGGTCACCTTGTCGCTCGCGGACCATGCCATCCGGGTGAGCCCGTTGAGGGACGGCGGGCAGTCGACGAGAACCAGTTCGTAGCCGTTTGCTCCGGCCAGTACCGCGGAGAGCCGGCGCAGGTCGCGGCGGCCAAGGTCCGGCCGGTCGTAGATGCCGGTATATGCGGACCCGACGGCGACGTCCAGAACTGCGGGGGCGGAGCCGTTGCTTCCCGCGCGTTCCACCCAGCCGCTGGGAACAACATGCTCGGCCAGGCGTGCGCGGCGGGGGGCCTTGAGCATCCGGCCGATATCCAGCTGCTCCGCCGGCCGGACTCCTAAGGCAGTGCTCGCATCCGCATGCGGGTCAAGGTCGACGACGAGGGTAGGGATGCCGGCGGCCATTGCTGCGGACGCCAATCCGGTGGTCACCGATGTCTTACCGACACCGCCTTTGAGGCTGCTGATGCTGACTACTTGCACGTGAAAAACCAATACCTAACGCCGGTTGCCGGGACGGGGTCCTGCCGGCTCCTGCGTTCAAAGGAGCCGGGGCGTGCTTGCGCCACCCACCCCCTCATCATATGTTGACGGTCCGTCGTTTCCAGTTACATCGGGTGGAGGGGCGGCAGATCGTCGGGAAGCTTCGCCCGGCGAGCCGGCGGCCTTGCGCGGTGGGGGCATACGTGACGCATAATGCTGTGACGGGTGCCACAATGATTTGTGTTTGCCTAGGCCGGTCTTAGACACTGTGAGCACTTACCGATACGCCCGCAATGATGCAGGAGAAGTATGTTTTCCAAGATTCTGGTGGCCAACCGCGGCGAAATCGCGATCCGTGCCTTCCGCGCCGGCTACGAGCTCGGCGCCAAGACTGTAGCCGT
>JAODMA010000494.1 GCA_025464545.1 Arthrobacter sp.
GGGCTGGGAGTAGATTTCCTGCGCCTGTTCCAGCGTGATGGTGAAGATTTCCTCTTCCGAGCCGATGGACCGGGAATCCGTGCCCTTCTTCAGGTACGGGCCGAAGCGCCCGTTCTGGACCGTGATCGGGTTGCCCTCAGCGTCCTGGCCGAGCACCCGGGGAAGGCTCATGAGCTGCAGCGCCTCGTCCAGCGTGATGGTGTCCACGCTCATGGACGCGAACAGGGATCCGGTGCGCGGCTTGGCCTTGACGGGCTTCTTCGGCGGCTTGGGCTTGCCGTTCTTGTAGTACTCGACCGGCTGGTTGGCGAGCTGCTCCTCGGTCATCTCGGGGATGACCTCGGTGACGTAAGCCCCGTAGCGGCCGTTCTTGGCCACGACGGTGTGCCCCGTGTGCGGATCGTTGCCCAGCACGCGCTCTTCCGGCGCGGCGGTTTCCATCAGTTCAACAGCCTTGGCGGCCGTGAGCTCGTCCGGGGCCAGATCCTCAGGAACATTGGCGCGGGCTGCTTCCACCACTTCGCCGGTCTCCGGATCCACTGTCGCGGTGGAGCTTTCCAGGTACGGTCCGAACTTGCCGACCCTCAGGGTGATCTCGTCCGTGATGGGAATGGAGTTGATTTCGCGGGCATCAATCTCGCCCAGGTTGTTCACGATGCTCAGCAGGCCGGGCTCGGAGTCTTCACCGAAGTAGAAGTGCTTCAGCCAGGTGGCACCGGCCGCCTGACCATTCGCAATCTTGTCCAGGTCCGCTTCCATGTCCGCCGTGAACTCGTAGTCGACGTAGTCGTGGAAGTGCTGTTCGAGGAGCCGGACCACGGAGAACGCAATCCAGCTCGGGACCAGGGCGGAGCCCTGCTTCCGGACATAACCGCGGTCCTGGATGGTGGAGATGGTGGAGGCATAGGTCGACGGGCGGCCGATGCCTTTCTTTTCCAGCTCGGCGGTCAGTGACGCTTCGGTGAAGCGCGGCGGCGGCGAGGTCTCATGGCCGACGGCGACGATCTCCGAGGCCGTGAGGGCGTCGTCCTTGGCCACGTTCGGCAGCCGGCGTGCTTCCTCGGATTCCTCGTCGCCGCGGCTTTCGTCCTTGCCTTCCTCGTAGGCGGCGAGGAAGCCGGGGAAGGTGATGACCGTGCCTGAGGCCGAGAATTCAGCATCCCGGCGGTCGGCCGCTACCGCACCGAGGCGGATTGTGGCGGTGGAGCCCTTGGCGTCGGCCATCTGCGAGGCGACGGTGCGCTTCCAGATGAGCTCGTAGAGCCGGAATTCGTCGCCGGACAGCTGCTTGGCCACCTGGGCGGGGGTGCGGAAGGAGTCACCCGCGGGACGGATGGCCTCGTGGGCTTCCTGCGCATTCGCGGCCTTGCCGCTGTAAACCCGCGGCGACGCCGGCACGTACTCCGGCCCGTACAGCTCGGAGGCCTGGCGCCGTGCCGCCGTGACGGCCTCGTTGCTCAGCGCGGACGAGTCCGTACGCATATACGTGATGTAGCCGTTTTCGTAGAGGCGCTGGGCCACCTGCATCGTGCTTTTCGAGGAGAAGCGCAGCTTGCGGCCGGCCTCCTGCTGCAGGGTTGAGGTGGTGAACGGCGCTGCCGGGCGGCGGGTGTACGGCTTGGTGTCAACGGAGCGGACGCGGAAGTCCGCGTCCTGCAGGCCCGCCGCCAGCGACGTGGCGAGTTCCTCGTTGAGGTGGACGACGTTCCGCGAAGTGAGTTCGCCGTTGTCGTTGAAGTCCCGGCCGGTGGCGACCTTGGCGCCGTCGACCGCCGCTAATTTGGCTTTGAAAGAAGCAGCGCCGGAACCGGCCCCGAACTGGCCGGTGAGGTCCCAGTAGGAGGCCGCCCTGAAGGCCATCCGCTCGCGTTCACGGTCCACGACCATGCGGGTCACAACGGACTGCACGCGTCCGGCGGACAGGCCGCGGGCCACCTTGCGCCACAGCACGGGCGAAATTTCGTAACCGTAGAGCCGGTCCAGCACGCGGCGGGTTTCCTGCGCATCAACCAGGTCCTGGTCCACGTCGCGCAGGTTGTCCATTGCGCGGTGGATGGCTTCTTTGGTGATTTCACCGAACGTCATCCGGTAGACCGGAACCTTGGGCTTGAGCACTTCCAGCAGGTGCCACGCGATGGCCTCGCCCTCGCGGTCCCCATCGGTTGCGAGATAGAGCGCGTCGGCATCTTTGAGCTGGGCCTTGAGCTCGGCGACCTTTTTCTTCTTGTCCGCGGAGACCACGTAGTACGGCTTGAAGTCGTTTTCAACGTCGACGGCGAACTTGCCGACCGATGTCTTCTTCAGTTCCGCGGGGAGCTCCGAGGGCTGCGGAAGGTCGCGGATGTGACCGATGGAGGCCTCCACGATGAAGCCTTCGCCGAGGTACTTGGCGATGGTTTTGCTCTTGGCCGGAGACTCCACAATCACGAGTTTCTTGCCGGTTTTGGCCTTGCTTGGCACAGTGCTCCTACAGAAAAAGGTTGCTCGGGCAGATGCGCCCATACCCGCCTAGTTCACCATATTTTGCCGATTCCCGCGCATCCGGGTGGAAATCGCGGGCTACCCGCAACGACTTCCGGCCCTGATGCGGCACCGAAGTCCGGCCGCTGCCACGGGCATCAGGCGGGGACGTCGCCGCTGTCGCCGGGCGCTGCGGAGGGACTCTCCGGAGAACCGCCGGACCCGGCTGCGGGGTTGCCGCGGTCATCCGGAATCATCGACCACATGGTTGCCATTCGCATCGCGCCTTCCGGCACGCGGTCGGGGTCCTCAAGCTCATAATCCCGCAGCAGGCCAAACAACCGTTCGGTCAGCTCGGTCCGCTGGTCCGGCGTCAGGTAGAGCAGGTTGCTGGCGAGCACCACGGACGAAAGACCCTCGGTGGACTCACCGCGGTCACGGCGTTCGTCCCGGGTTCTGGCATAGGCGCTCACGCGGCGGCGGAACGCATCCAGCTCGAGGTCCAGCACGGCGAATTCGGGGCTCGCTACTCCCCCACCGGAGTTGATCGTGAAATCGGTGCCTGCGGCTTTCCAGCGGCGTTCGCGGGCGTCTCCTGCAGTGGCGGCCGGCACCACTATGCCCCACTTCTGCAGGGCGCGGAGGTGATAGCTCATGGCGCTGGGCGTGAGGCCGGTCTGGGCGGCGAGTTCGGTGGCCGTGCGGCTTACCTGGGTGGAATACAGTTCGGAAATGACTTCCAGCCGGGCGGCATGGGCCAGGGCCCGGATCGCCTTCGGGTCGGTGATTTCCACTTTCTTCTCGGGACGAGGCCTGCGTTTGGCAACCGGCGGAAGGGCGGGCTCCGGCTTGGGGGTTTCTGCATTCACGCAACCAGTCTAGCCATCCGGGGCAAACTATGAAAGATATGCTTGACACATTGACCGGGCGGGAGTCCCGGCCCGCCCCGGCACTCCCGCCGTTGCGGGCGCGGGGTCCCAGCCGGCAGGGACGGTCGGCGATCCGTCAGGCGGGCAGCAGGAAGCCGTCGCGGACCAGGTTTCCAACCTCGGCGAGGAGTCCGCCGCGGAAGGTCTCGGGGTCAAAGCCGTCGTAACCTCCGAGCAAGGCCTCGAGGGCGCCGATAATCTGGCCGACGGACAGGTCGCCGTCGCACGCTGAGACAAAGCCGGCCAGTTCGGTGCTCAGCAGGTTGGTGCGCCGCAGGCCGGCGCCCTGGCGCAGCAGGATGACGCCGGGATGTTCCGCGCCTGGGCGCTGGTGCCGTTCCTCGGTGACATCCTCGGCCACCAGCAGGTGGGCGTCGGCCAGCTCGTGCGCGGCCAGCCAGTCGGCGCGTTCGACGGCGGCGCCGAGGTGCGGCCCGACGGGCTGTTCGATCGGGTAGGTGATTTCCTCGAAGCGGGAGATCACAGCCCCGGCGCCCTGGGCCGGGCGCCGCAGCCAGATCATCCCGAACCCGATGGCCTCGACGTTCCGGGAGGCAAAATCGTCGAGATAGGCCGCGTAGGAGTCCTGGTAGAGCCGCCTATCCCGGGATTCCGAGGCGTCCTGCAGCCAGGTCTCGGCGTACTGTTCCGGGCCCACCTGTTCCCGCTGGATGAACCACACGTCAGCGTCCGGGCTGGCCCAGCTTTGCGGCCGTTCGTTCCAGGACGCCCCGGCCGGGATTTCCCAGTTGCCCAGAAGCTGGGCCGTTCCGGCCGGGGCCAGGACCGAGGGCAGCGCCCGAACAAGCGAGGCGACAATGTCATCCCCCGGCAGGCCGCCGTCGCGGTAAGTGAATTGATCCGCCGCGGCTTCGCCCGTGCTGCGCGGGGTGATGACGAAGGGCGGGTTGGACACCACCAGCTCGAACTCCTCCCCCGCCACCGGCTCCAGCAGGGAACCCAGGCGCAGGCTCACGCGGTCCTCCAGGTTGGCGGAGTCCAGGTGCAGTTCAGGGGCGTTGAGCAACAGATTGAAGCGGGTAAACGCTAGGGCGCGTTCGGAGATGTCGGTGGCGGTGACGTGGTCCGCATGGTGCAGCAGGTGGAAGCTCTGGATGCCGCAGCCGGTGCCGAGGTCCAGGGCCCGGGCCACATGCCGGCGGGCGGTGACCTGCACCAGGGTGGTGGACGCCTGCCCGATCCCCAGCACATGGTCGTGGCGAAGGACGCCGGGGCGCTGGTGCGCGGCGAGGTCGCTGGCGACCCACAGGTCCGCCCCGCCGGTGCTGACGGTGTCCTCCCCTGGACTCCCGTCCCATCCGTAGGGCCGCAGATCCACCCGCGCCTGCACCAGGCCCGCCTCGGACAGCTCCACCAGTCCCAGTTCCATGAGGCCTTGGGTGCGGATGCCGGGAAGGGCCGCGTTCACGGTCTCCGCCTCCTGCGGCTCCGCCAGCAGCCAGAGCCGGACGACGGCGGCGAGCGCCGCCGTAGTCGGCTCCCCGTTCAGGGCGCGCCCGGTGACAATCAGTGCGGGGATGAGCTGGTCCCGGTTGAGGGCCGAATGCGCGGCCTCGCCGAGCAGATCCGCCACTCCGTCGACGGTGTAGCCGATGGTCCGCAAATCCGTTCGGAGCGCTTCGAGCAGTCCCGGGAGGTCACTGCGGGGTGCGTCGGAGATGTTGCCGTCGATAAAGTGCGTTGAGTCGGTCACCGGACAAGTTTAGAGGTGCTTCTCCGCGTAGATCCGCAGCGCGTCGCGGACGAAGGCCGCTCCGGCCTCGCCGCCGTAGTTTGCGGCGAAGCGGGGATCGGCCACGTACATCTCACCGAGGCCGGTCACATATCCCTTGATGTCCCTGTTGCTGCCCGTGACGGGTGCCGCCGCGGGCGTCCCGGGAATGCCGCCCAGCCACTCGACGTGCCGCCGGGCCAACTCCTGCGCCTGGACGCTGTCCGGAGCGACGCCCGATGCCCCGGCCGCCATCCAGTCAACGCCCAGTTGCTGGGAGCGCCGCTTCCAGGCGTCCTTTTCCGAGGCTCCCATTCCCCGCCACCAGGCGTCGCTTGCGGCATACGCGTCCTTTCCCCAACGGTCCTCGACCTCGTGCTTGTACTGGGTGTGGTCAAAGCCGTCGAACATATCCTCTGCCATGATTCCCCTTCCTTCCCTCACTGCATCGATGGTTTGCCGGACCGAGGCGATCTGCCGGGTCAGCCGGTCCTGTTCCTGCCGGAGCCACTCGAGGTGCCGGCCCAAGGCCTTCTCCGCGTCCGATTCGTGGCCGATGACGTCGGCAACGGCGGGCAGCCCGAGCCCAAGCTCGCGCAGGAGCAGGATGCGCTGGAGCCGCACCAGCGCATCCTGGTCGTAGTACCGGTAACCGTTGTCCCCGGTGCGGCTGGGCTTGAGCAGTCCGATGTCGTCGTAGTGGCGCAGCGTCCGGCTCGTGGTGCCTGCAAGCCTCGCGATCTGCTGCACGGACCAGTCCATGGACGGTCCTCCTTCCTGCTCTTCTGTTTCCATGCCTGTTCTCCGACTGTAGGGGTTGACGTTGCGTCAAGGTCAAGGGACCTTGGGCGTCGCCGTCGAACGCCTGCCGCGCCGCGGAAAGGCGCCCTGACGCATCACCGGCCGACGGCGTCCAGGGGCGCCACTGGGAACCGGGGGGCGCCGCTGGTCCTGCCGCGGCGGGGACCCACGTGCACGGGGTAGGTTGGAGGAATGCCTTTCCGTACCTCCCGTTTCCTCGGCAACCCCGGCCTGCGGTGGCGATTCGCCGGTGCGGCGGCGGGTGCCGTCATCGTGCTCGCCGGGTCCGCGTGCTCGCCGGTCCGTTCCATCGAATCCGCCGACGTGCCGGCGTGGCGAGCGACCGCACTGCCCCAGGCCAGCGGAATTGTGCTGGAGGACGCGGGCAAGATCCTCAACCGGGACCGCATCGTCAAGGCGGCCACAGAAGTCCCGGCCGGCAGGTACACGCTCACCGTGAGCTGCGACGGCGGAGGCAAGGCCTTCTTCGAGGTCTTGCTGGACGGACGCAGGCTGACCGAGGCAGGGGCAGCTTGCAACGGCAGCCGCGAGACGGCACGCATTTCGGTGCCGACGGCCGGCACCGTGGAGATCAGCACGGCCAGTGTGGACGCCCCGCTCATCTATGCCTACCACCTCGCTCCCGCCGCATAGCGACCTTGCGCTTCTGGTGCCAGCCAGTAGGCTCAGGGCGTGTCTGCTTCCGGGGGTCCGCGATGGAGGCGCCCGGCGGCGCTGTTGCTGGCATTGGCCGCCGGTACGTCCGGTCTGGCGGGGTGCGAATACGCGGACGACGTCGGCCTGGCCCCAGCGGCGGTCAGCCCGTCGGCCGCGGCTCACCGGGACGCCCCGCCGGCTGACCGGGACGCCCCGCCAGCTGACCGGGGCAATCGCCCGGCGACAGACTACCTCCGGATGCTTCACAACTCAGTAGTTGACTACCTCGATACTGATCCTGAAAGCGAGATCAAGCTGCCTTGAGATGATCGCACCGGCCTCGTTGAAGTGCCCCAACAAGCGTTGGAGGGCTAGAATCGGCCGTCTCCGGATGCAAATGCATCCCTCCAACTGTCCATCCTTGATTTCTTCTCGCAGTGACCGATCCGCGACGGCAGTATTGGTACGACTAGTCACAGCCGCACAGGTGATCGGCGGACA
>JAODMA010000002.1 GCA_025464545.1 Arthrobacter sp.
CACCAGGGGTCGAGCAGGAACACATAGTCCGCCTCGGTCAGGTTCAGGCCGAAGCCGCCGGCCTTGAGGCTGATCAGGAACACCGGGGCCGCCCCGACCTTGAACTCATAGACGACGTCGGTACGGTTCCGGGTGCTCCCGTCGAGGTAGCAGAACTCGATATTCTCCTCGACGAGCCGGTCGCGCACCTTTCCCAGGAACCCCGTGAACTGGCTGAAGATCAGCGCCCGGTGTCCCTCCGCCACAAGGTCCCCGAGCTGTTCGAAGAGCACATCGAGCTTGCTGGACCGTACGCCCGAGAGGGACGGATCAATCAGCGAGGGGTCCAGGCTGAGCTGGCGCAGCAGGGTCAGCGACTGGAAGATCGTGAAGCGGTTCTTGTTGACGTCGTCGATCAGGCCGAGAATCTTCTGGCGCTCCCGCTGCAGGTGCGTCTGGTAGACCTTCTGGTGCCGCGGATTGAGCACAACCTCCAGGATCTGCTCCTGTTTCGGCGGGAGGTCGTGGATGACCTGTTCCTTGGTGCGGCGCATCATCAGCGGCCGGACCCGCCGCCGAAGCTTGTCCAGCTGCGCCTTGTCGCCGTTCTTTTCCACCGGCTTCTGGTAGTACTCGGCGAACCGCTTCGGGCTCGAAAAGAGGCCCGGCGCCACGATCGACGTCAGTGCCCAGAACTCCATCAGGTTGTTCTCCAACGGGGTGCCGGTGATGGCGAGTTTGAAGGCCGCCGGAAGTTTCCGGGCGCACTGGTAGGCCTTGGACTGATGGTTCTTCACGAACTGGGCCTCGTCGAGCACAAAGCCGGCCCACTGCAGCGAGGCGTAGGCCTCGTAGTCGATCCGGAACAGCGCGTAGGAGGTGATGACGATATCCGCGCCGGCCATCGCATCCGCCGGATGCGAACCGCTCTTCGCGAAAGTTTCGCTGATCGCCCGCACCGCCAGGCCCGGCGCGAAGCGCGCGGTCTCCGCCTCCCAGTTCCCGACAACACTGGTGGGGGCAACCACCAGGAAGGGGGCAGCGCCCGGTGCCGCCCCGGCCGGGGACGGTGCCGCCGTGTCCGCCGGTCCGGCGTCGGACTGTACGCCAGGCGCTGAAGCGGCCGCCGCGCCGGTTTCCCTGGCGGCCTCCTTGGCCGCGCAGATCAGCGCCAGCGCCTGCACGGTCTTGCCCAGGCCCATGTCATCGGCCAGCACCCCGCCCAGTCCGTGCCGGTAAAGAAAGCTGAGCCAGTTGAAGCCCTCGAGCTGGTAGGGACGCAGTTCGGCATTGAGGGTCGACGGCAGGGGCAGGCCCTGCACCCCGCCCTCCAGTAGGCCGCCGACAGCCTGGCGCCACGCGGCGGCCTGCTCATCGACGATTCCGAGCTGGGCCAGTTCATCCCAGAGGCCGGCCTGGAAGCGGCTGATCTGCAGCGGCGCATCCTTGTTCTCTTGCAGCGAGCGGGCTTCGTCAATCAGCGCCCGGAGCTGGTGCAGCTCGGGCAGGTCAAGGGAAAAGTACGCCCCGCTGGGCAGCAGCATGCGGGTCTGGCCGGCCGCGAGGGCGGAAAACAGGGCCGCGAAGGACACCGGCTGACCCTCGAGGGTGATGACAATGCCAAGATCGAACCAGTCGCGGCTGTCGGTGGCCTTGGTCGAAATCGCCACCACGGGGGCTTCTTCGGCTTCGCGGTAGTCGGCGATTTCGCCGGCCGTGTCCACCGCGATCCCGGGCAGCTCGCGGAGCCGGGGGAGGACCTCCTCGGTGAAGGCCAGCGTGTCGAGGCCGCTGAGTTCGGCTGAGGCGGCCAGCCGCGGCGTTCCCCAGCCGCCGGTGGCAGATTCACCAAGCGCCGGCACCACCTCCCAGGGATGCCCCACGGTCTCGAGGATGGCCGCCTCCGCGGGGTCATCGCGGTAGCCGTGGTCGCCGGGATGGCGCCACAGCGGCTGGGCGGTGACGAGCTTTCCGGACTTGTAGTGCCATTCCCAGTGCAGCCGTACCCGGTGGTCCGCGCCGTAGTTGGCCAGCAGGGACAGGGTGGGAACCGCCAGCGCGGGCAGCTCGACCGACTCGTCGGAGGCCGTGACCCGGGCGGACTGCTTGAGCTTGGGATAAAACCCGGTCAGGAACCGGTTCTCATCCCGGGCCGGGATGTGCAGCGTGCTCCCGGCGGTCACGAAGGTCAGCAGTTCCTCGCTGAGCCCGGCCTCCAGTGGAGCAAGGGTGATGATGGGTTCCGACGGTGCGACGCCGGGCAGGGCGTCGCCATCCGAGGTCAGGAAGATCCCGTGCGCCGGCCGTCCGATCGTGCCGACCTGGGCCGGGTCGATCACGGCGCCCTCGACCGTAATCGTGGGCGCGAGCGACAGCCCTCCGTTTTGGCCGCCGCCGGCGTCCGTGGCTGCGCCGCCAGCGGCGCCCGGAAGGTCCGGGTTCAGCCCCTCCCCGGAGCGGGTGAGGTTCAGTCCGACGGCTGCAGGGGTTTCCACCACGCGCACCGCGTCCTGGCCGCGCCCGTGGACCAGGGCGACGCCGATCTTGCGGGCCTGGGCCAGGAGGCTCCACAGGTTCTTGCCGGCGTAAGTGTTAAGTCCCAGCCAGGGCGCCGTGCCCGAGTGCTGCCGGTTGGCAAGGGCCGTATGCGACGCGAGAAATTCCTGCATCCACTCGACGTGGGCCTCGTTGCATTCCCGCCGGTAGTTCAGGTAGCTCAGCGTGTTCCACGAAACGTCCCCCCGGATCCACTTGCCCTTGGCACCCATGATCACGGGCCGGGCCTTCAGCTGCCGCACGCTGCGCAGCGGGTCCCGGCGGCCGGTGTAGGAGAAATGCGGGGCGGGTTCTTCAATCTCGAACTGAAGCGCGAGCGGAATTCCGTTGGTGGACTGGGTGATGCCCGGGCGGGAGATCAGCGGACTGAGGGCCTGTTCCCAGTCCGGCACTTCCAGGACCGGAGCCTGGCGGGAGAGCCGGGAGGTATCGGCGGGGGCCAGCAGCTGGACACGGGTTGCGGGGTTGTCCTCGGCCGCGAACAGCAGGGCGGCCACGTGCTTGCAGTCCTTCCGGACCGGGCAGCTGCAGACACCCACGGTGCAGCTCCAGCCGCCCGCTTTCCGGACCAGCTTCGCCGTCGTCGAATAGGGCACATCGGAGCCGCCCCGCACTTTGCCGAGCATCAGCCCGGTGGTGGCGTCGAAGGAGATCCCGGAAACCCGGCTGCCCATGGCATAGGCAAGTCCGGCCGCAAGGGAGCGGTCGTTGATAGCGGGAGTCTGTATTGCCAGTGCCGCACTCTCGTCCGGATGGGATGGCATGTGCGCACTACTTTCAGCAGT
>JAODMA010000007.1 GCA_025464545.1 Arthrobacter sp.
CGACCCTGGAAGACACCTTTGCCGGCGAACCGGAGCCGCTCGAACTGAACGACGAGCTCAAGACCAGCAGCACCGTCATCTACAACGCCTTCGTCGGCGCCAAGATCGGCTCCCACCTGGCCCTCGCCGTCCCGGGCAAGGCCGCCGCCGAGGGCACCGAAGCACAGCCCAGCCAGCTCCTTGTCGTCAAGGTGCTCGCCGCGAAGGAGGCCCCGACGGTGCTGGACAAGCCTGAAGGCGAAACGGTCACCCCGCCGGCCGGGCTGCCGACCGTGACGGAAAACGACAAGGGCATCCCCGAGATTTCCGTCGCCGGCGTCGCAGCACCGACCGCCCTCATTTCCCAGGAGCTCATCAAGGGCACCGGCCCGCAGGTCAAGGAAACAGATACCCTCACCGTCAACTACGTGGGCGTTACGCTGACCGAAGGCAAGGTCTTCGATTCCAGCTTCGACCGCGGCGAGAAGGCCACGTTCCCGCTCACGGGCGTCATCAAGGGCTGGACCCAGGGCCTGACCGGCAAGACCGTCGGTTCCCGCGTCCTGCTGGTCATCCCCAAGGACCTCGCCTACGGTGAAGAAGGCCAGGGCGAAGCCAAGGGCGACCTCGTCTTCGTCGTCGACATCCTGGGCACCAAGTAACCTACACGCACCCCAAGCCACGCAAGAAGGAGCAACCATGTCATTTGGACAGCGCGACCTCGACCGCCAGAAGCCGGAAATTGACTTCCCGGAAGGCCCCGTTCCCACCGAACTGGTCATCACGGACCTGATCGAGGGCGACGGCCCCGAGGCCAAGACCGGCGACACCGTCTCCACCCACTACGTCGGCGTGGCCTGGTCCACCGGCGAAGAATTCGACGCGTCGTGGGGCCGCGGCGCACCGCTGGACTTCCGCGTCGGCGTCGGCCAGGTCATCCAGGGCTGGGACCAGGGCCTCCTGGGCATGAAGGTCGGCGGCCGCCGCCGGCTGGAAATCCCCTCCGAGCTGGCCTACGGCTCCCGGGGCGCCGGCGGGGCGATCGGCCCGAACGAGGCCCTGATCTTCATCGTCGACCTGGTCGCCGTCCGCTAGGCAACGCCTCCGGCCAACAGCGCCGGACCTCAGCACGACCCCGAAGCGCGGTGACAATCGGAAAGCTCATTCCGGTTGTTACCGCGCTTTTGTCATTCTCCCGGAGGGAAGTACCCTAGCGAGGTGTCCGCCTCTCGTACTGAACGCCTCCTGAACCTGCTCATCGCCCTGCTGAATACCAAGTACGGCCTGCGCCGCAGTGAATTGCGCGAAAAGGTGTACCACGACACCGTCAGCAGCGACGTCTCCTTCGGCCGCATGTTCGAGCGGGACAAGAGTGAGCTCCGCCAGTTCGGCTTCGAGGTCGAGACGCTGACGGACAAGGGCTGGGGCGCGGATGACCCGGCCACTACGCGGTACCGGATCGGCAAGGACTCCAACCGCCTGCCGGACGTCAGCCTGACCCCGGAAGAGTGCACCGTCCTGATCCTGGCAGCGCAGCTCTGGGAACACGCCGCCCTCGGTTCGGCGGCACTGGACGCGGTGCGCAAACTCCAGGCGGCCGGCGGACTGACCGAGGCCCAGCTCCCCGCCGGCGTCCAGCCGCGCATCCGGCCGGCGGGCCAGGCGTTCGAGGACCTCGTCGCCGCCATGCACGCCCAGCACCCGGTCAGCTTCCACTACCTCGCCGGCAGCACCGGCAAGGAGGAGGAACGGCGCGTCGAGCCCTGGGGCCTCGGCAGCCGTTTCGGCCAGTGGTACCTCGTCGGACACGACCAGACCCGCGGTGACCGGCGCTTCTTCCGGCTCTCCCGCCTGACCTCGGCCGTGACCGTGCTCGACAAGCAATCCTTCACGCCGCCGTCCGGCTTCAACGTCCGCGCCGAACTCGCGCGACTGGCGGAGCTGCCGCTGCAGACCGCCGTCGTCGACGTCCAGCATGGCCGGCTGCTGGGCCTGCGCAAGCGGGCCCAGCCCGTCCCACCCGCCGGCCCCACCGCGGAGCCCGGCGCGAAACAGCCCGATTCCGGCCGGGACCGCTTGGTGCTGCCGTTCCGCGACGCCGAGACCCTCGGCGAGGAGCTCGCCTCCTACGGCCCCCGGGTGAAGGTAGTAGCCCCGCCCGAGCTCGTCACCGCCGTGCGCCGGCGCCTGTCCGCGGCGGCCGACTTCGCCGCTGCCCCCGTCCCGCCGATCAGATTCCCCGACGCCGGGCCGGCCAAGCGGCGGCACAAACGGACGTCGGAGGACCAGCTCAAACGGATGCTCCAGCTGGTCCCGTTCCTGGTCCACAACCAGGGCCTGCACATCAGCGAGGTTGCGGACCGGTTCGGCATCACCCGCAAGGAACTCGAGGAGGACCTGCGGATCCTGATCTGCTCGGGCCTTCCCGAGGGCTACCCGGATGACCTGCTGGACATCCAGTGGGACGATGACCACGTCTTCATCACCCAGGACCTGGACCTCCGGCCCGTGCGATTCACCGTTGAGGAAGCCTGCGCGCTGCTGACCGGTCTGGAGACCCTCAACGGCCTTCCCGAGCTCGCCGAGGGCAGCGCCCTGGAGTCCGTGACCCTCAAACTGCTGGCGGCAGCCGGGGTGGAGGGGCTCAAGGCGGCGTCGCTGTCCGGTCCCGAGGTGGGCCCGGAGGACTCGGGGACGCTCGAGGCGGCGCGCGATGCCATCCGTACCGGCGCGCAGCTGCGGCTCCGTTATTTCTCCCCGCAGAGCGACGCCGTCTCCGAACGCGACGTGGACCCGCTGCGGCTCTATTCGCTCGACAGCACCTGGTATCTCGAGGCCTACTGCCACTCCGCCCAGGGCCTGCGCAACTTCCGGCTCGACCGGATCGAGGAGCTGCACGCCACCGGGCGGCCGGTGTCCGCGCCGGCCGCGCCGGCCGGCAGTTTTCCGGTGAAGCTCTTCACCCCGAACGACGACGACACTGTCGTCGTCGTCGAGCTGAACCGCCGGGGCGTCGGCCTCGCCGACGACTACTACGCCGAACGCACCGCGGGCCTGCCCGGCGGCGGCATGCTGGCAGAGATCCGGTTCGGCAATCCCGACTGGCTGCCGATGTTCGTGGCCCAGCACGGCGGCGCGGTCCGGATCCTGCAGCCTGCTGCCCTCGCGGACACCGCACGGGACTGGGTGGAGGCCGCCCGGGCCCAATACGAGGACTAGCCAGTACCCCGGCTAGACTGTTCAGCATGCCTTGGTGGTCCTGGATCGTGATCTGGATAGCGCTCGTCGCGCTTTCCCTGTTGTTCTTCGTCGTGCTCGGTGTGCGCTTGTTCCGGCAGTTCATGACGACGGTCAAGGAGCTCGGCGAAGCGGCGGACCGGTTCAGCCAGTTGCCGTCCACCGCGCCGAATCCTATCCCGGCAGAGCCCGGCGCGTCGGTGATCCCGGTCCCGGGCCCCGCCGTTTTCGCCCCGCCTGCCCGGATCCGGCACGAATACCATGCCGCTAAATCCGCACGCCAGGAGGCCCGCCGGCTGCGCCGCGTCCAGCGCAAGACGGACCGTGGCCAGCCCCAGCGGCTGCACGACATCGAATTCAGTTAGACATAAGATGGACTCAAACGAAAGGACCTCTTGTCATGAGGCTTGAAGGCTGGCATCTCATCATCATCATCATTCTGGCATTGGTGCTTTTCGCGGCGCCGAAGCTCCCCGGCATGGCTCGCAGCCTGGGCCAGTCGATGCGCATCTTCAAGTCGGAGGTCCGCGAAATGAAGAAGGACGGCACCACCGACGCCAAGGCTGAATCCGACCCTGTCGAAGGCCGCGTCGTGAACCACCCGCGGACACCCGGCACCGAGAGCCGCCCGGGCGAAGGAACCGACGTTCCGCCTCCGAACCGCGCCTAATTCCCCATGGCAGTAACCATGGGTCGCCGGTCCAATCCCGAGGGGCGGATGGCGCTCCTTGACCACCTGAAAGAGCTGCGGAACCGCCTCTTCAAGTCAGCGATCGCCGTCGTGCTCGGAACCGTCGTCGGCTTCCTCGTCTACCAGCCGATGCTCGCGGCGCTGATCAAACCCATCCGCGACCTGAACGAGCATGAGGGCCGGCAGGCCACCCTGAACTTTGATGGAGTGGCAAGCTCCTTCGACCTGATGATCCAGGTGTCCGTCTTTCTTGGTCTGATCGTTGCCAGCCCCGTCTGGCTCTACCAGCTCTGGGCGTTCATTGTGCCGGGCCTGCACAAGAAGGAACGCCGGCTGGCCCTGTCCTTCGTCGCCGCCGCCGTGCCGCTTTTTGTCGGCGGCGTGCTGCTGGCCTGGCTGGTGCTCCCGAACGCCGTCCGGGTGCTGACCGATTTCACCCCGTCCGGGGGATCGAACTTCATCAGCGCCCAGGTCTACCTGTCGTTCGTGCTGCGCCTGTTGCTGGCCTTCGGGATCGCCTTCCTCTTGCCGGTGGTCCTGTTCGGCCTGAACCTGGCCGGTCTGGTCAAGGGCCAGCAGCTCGTCAAGAGCTGGCGCATCACCGTATTCCTGGTCTGCCTGTTCGCCGCGATGGCCGCGCCCGGGGCTGATGCGATGAGCATGTTCTACCTCGCCGGCCCCATGCTGGCCCTCTTCTTCGCCGCCATCGGGCTCTGCCTGCTCAACGACCGTCGCAAGGAACGGCGGGCCGTCAAACGCGCTGCGGAGACCGAGGCCACAGCGGGCCAGGCAACTCCCAGCTCCGAGCTGGAGAATCTCTAGCCCTTCGCGGACTAGGCTGGAAACATGTCCTCACTACCCGGGCCGGAATCGCCGGCTGAACGCTACCGCGCCAGCGTCGAACGGGCCGCAGAAGCCAAAACCTATCTGGGCGGGTTCATCCGGTCCCTGGAATTCGAACTCGACGACTTCCAGCGCGAGGCGTGCCTGTCGCTGCAGGCCGGCCGCGGTGTCCTCGTCGCGGCGCCCACGGGTGCCGGGAAGACCATCGTGGGGGAGTTCGCCATCTACTTGGCCCTCCAGCGTGGCCTCAAAGCGTTCTACACCACTCCGATCAAGGCCCTCAGCAACCAGAAATACTCCGAGCTGTCAGAGAAGTACGGCGCCTCGCAAGTCGGGCTGCTGACCGGGGACACCAGCATCAACGGCGACGCCCCAGTCGTGGTGATGACCACCGAGGTGCTCCGCAACATGCTGTACGCCGACTCCGATACCCTCGACGATCTCGGGTTCGTGGTGATGGACGAGGTCCACTACCTCGCCGACCGTTTCCGCGGCGCTGTCTGGGAAGAGGTCATCATCCACCTGCCCAGCGAGGTCCAGGTGGCCTCGCTCAGCGCCACCGTCTCGAACGCCGAAGAGTTCGGTGCCTGGCTGGACACCGTGCGTGGACAGACCGACGTGATCGTTTCCGAACACCGCCCGGTACCGCTCTGGCAACACGTCATGGTGGGCCGGAAGATCGTGGATCTCTTCGCCGGGGATACGAGCTTCGACGAAATCGCCCCCGCCGGGGAGGCCGACGTCTCCGCCACGACGGAAACTGCCGGTCCCAGCACCCGGCAGGGCTTCGAGGTGAACCCGGAGCTCCTCTCCATGGCGCGGGCCGAAAGCCAAATGAACTTCCGCGGCCGCTTCGGCCACGGCGGACGCAATCAGCGCCGCCAACAGCGCCAACGCGACGACGCGCCCCAGGGCGGTCCGCGCAGCCCGGTCCGCAAGGCCAGCCGGCCGCAGGTCATCGCCAGCCTGGACCGTCAGGACCTGCTGCCCGCAATCACCTTCATCTTCTCCCGCGCCGGCTG
>JAODMA010000009.1 GCA_025464545.1 Arthrobacter sp.
GCCGCGCTGACGCCGCTCGTCCACGACTGGGACCGCTGGCCCCGCCCGGAGGCGTGGCTGCCCGACGGGTCCGCCATCCTGGCGACGGCGGATGAGGACGGCGCCGCACCGGTCTTCCGGATCAACGTCGCCGGGGAGTCCGGCGGGACCGGCCAGGTTACGCGCCTCACGGCCGACGCGGCAGCCTACACCGACGTCGTGGTCTCCCCGGACGGTCGGAGCGCTTACGCGCTGCGCAGCTCCTACGAGTTTCCGGGCGAAGCCGTGCGCATCGACCTCGCCGGTGGCGACGTCGTCCGGCTCCCCGCACCGGCCGAGCGCCCGCACTACCAGGGCGTCCTGGAACGCGTGGAGACGAGGGCGGCGGACGGCTCCCGGGTCCCGGCCTACCTGGCGCTCCCTGAAGGGGCCTCCGCGGGGAATCCCGCGCCGCTGCTCCTGTGGATCCACGGCGGACCGCTCGGCTCCTGGAACGCGTGGACCTGGCGCTGGAACCCGTGGCTGCTGGTGGCCCGCGGCTACGCCGTGCTGCTGCCGGACCCGGCACTGTCCACCGGCTACGGCCAGCAACACATCCAGCGCGGCTGGGGCCAATGGGGCAAGGCTCCCTTCACCGACCTGATGGCCGTCACCGACGCCGTGGTGCAGCGCCCGGACATCGATGAGACCCGCACCGCGGCTATGGGTGGCTCCTTCGGCGGCTACATGGCCAACTGGGTGGCGGGGCAGACGGACCGGTTCAAAGCCATCGTTACGCACGCCAGCCTCTGGGCCCTGGACCAGTTCGGTCCCACTACCGACTCCGCCCAGTACTGGCTCAAGGAGATGACCGCCCAGATGGCGCTGGAGAACTCCCCGCACCGGCACGTCGGGAACATCAGCACCCCGATGCTCGTCATCCACGGCGACAAGGACTACCGCGTCCCGATCGGCGAGGGCCTGCGCCTCTGGTACGAGCTGCTCTCCAGGTCACAACTCGCCGCCGACGAGAACGGGGAGACCGATCACCGGTTCCTGTACTTCCCGGACGAGAACCACTGGATCCTGCAGCCGCAGCACGCCAAGGTCTGGTACGGCGTGGTCGAGCACTTCCTCGCCAGGACGCTCCTGGACAAGGACGTTCCGGTGCCCGCCGAACTGGGGCTCTAAGTCTCCTGCCGTCGGCTCACCCAGCTGACCCGCAGCAGCGGCCGTTTGAGCGCTAAAGACGGCAAAGAATGCGAGTCAGTTGCGTCGGGAGCGAAGCGCCACAGGGCTGCGCCGTAGGATTGGCCTGTGACTGAGAAAATCCGCATCCGCCCTGCCCGCACCAGCGATGTAGGGGCCATCAAGGCGCTGGTGGCGCCGCTGGCCGACCAGCGGATCCTCATGGCCAAGGAGACCGTGGCCTACTACGAAAGCCTGCAGGAGTTCCGGATCGCCGAAGCGGCTGACGGCCAGGTGATCGGTTGTGGGGCGCTTCACGTCATGTGGGAGGACCTGGCGGAGGTCCGCACCCGTGCCGCATCCGACGCGTGGCTCGGCAAGGGCGTCGGCCACGTCCTCGTTGAGCGCCTGCTGGATGACGCGCGGGCGCTCGGGGTGTCCCGGGTCTTTTGCCTGACTTTCGAGGTGGACTTCTTCAAGAAGCACGGTTTCGAAGTCATGGCTGACCAGACCGCCGTCGACCCCGTGGTTTATTCGGAACTCCTGCGCTCGCACGACGAAGGTGTCGCCGAGTTCCTGGATCTGGCCCGGGTGAAGCCCAACACCTTGGGTAACACAAGGATGATCAAGACCCTCTAGGAGCACGTGTCGAGGGGTCTCGCGAAGGCCACCGCAGAGAAGGAAGGCGGATTGCGCAGGCGCACCCCTTCCCATCAATAAAGTTGATGGATAAACTGGTCCCGGCCCAGGGAGTGGGACTCCGCTTCCGGAGCATGAATTGCACAATCGCGTGACTTTTCCCGATTTCTCGCATCCCAAATGACCGTTGCCGCCGCGCCGCCGTTCTCCTGGCTGGGCGGCGATGCCTGGCCGAATTTTCCGGCCCGGGCGGATGGCCCGCCCCGACTCTCGCGAGGCTCTGCCCGGGGGTGCGATCCGGTGCTCGGACAGCACCAGCGGCGCCGTTCCCCGTCCCGACCCGGAGTCTTTCGCGGACAGGACCCCGGTAGTAGGGTCTAAGCAAGCAGCCAGGACACCATCCAGGGAGCACAACCATGAAGAAGCTCATCAATGATCCCCGCGCCGTGGTTGACGAGTCAGTGGAAGGGTTCGGGCTTGCCCACGCCGATCTGGTGACCGTCTTTGCCGACCCGAAATACATCGTGCGCAGGGACGCGCCGGTGGCCGGGAAGGTGGGGCTCGTCTCCGGCGGCGGCAGCGGCCACGAGCCCCTGCACGGGGGCTACGTGGGGAAGGGAATGCTCGACGCCGCGGTGCCAGGTGCCGTCTTCACCTCGCCCACCCCGGACCAGATCCTTCCCGCTACGCTGGCCGTCAACTCGGGCGCCGGCGTCGTCCATATCGTGAAGAATTACACCGGGGACGTCCTCAACTTCGAAACGGCAGCGGAACTTGCCCAGGCCGAGGGTGTGGAGATGCGCTCCGTGCTGGTCAACGACGACGTCGCGGTGCAGGACTCGCTGTACACGGCCGGGAGGCGCGGCGTGGGCGGCACGGTGCTGGTCGAGAAAATCGCCGGCGCGGCCGCCGAACGCGGGGACAGTCTCGACGCCGTCGCCGCCATCGGTGACCGGGTAAACCAGAGCGTCCGCAGCATGGGCGTGGCGCTGACGGCCTGCACCGTCCCGCACGCCGGGGCGCCCAGCTTCGTCCTCGAAGAAAACGAAATTGAAATCGGAATCGGCATCCACGGCGAGCCGGGCCGGCACCGCATCCCGATGGAAAACGCCGACGGCATCACTGACCGGCTGCTGGAGCCCGTGGTCAGCGACCTCGGGCTGGCCGCCGGGGACAACGTGCTCCTCTTCGTGAACGGCATGGGAGGCACCCCGCAAAGCGAGCTGTACATCATCTACCGCCGGGCCGCGCAACAACTGGCCGAGAGGGGCGTCACGGTGGCGCGTTCGCTGGTGGGCAACTACATCACGTCCCTGGAGATGCAGGGTTGCTCCATCACCGTCCTGCGCCTCGACGACGAAATGACAGCCCTCTGGGACGCGCCCGTCCACACTCCGGCACTGCGCTGGGGTGCCTGACCGTGGGCCTCGACCTCAACTGGGCACTGCAGTGGCTGGCCCTCTCCGCGCGGGCGATGGCTGACCACCGGGAGGAACTGATCGAACTGGACCGGCCGATCGGTGATTCGGACCATGGCGAGAACATGGACCGCGGCTTCAAAGCGGTGACCGCGAAACTTGCCGAGACGCCTCCGGAAACCCCGGGGGCCGCTCTGAAGCTGACCGCCATGACACTGAGGTCCAAGGTGGGGGGAGCCGCCGGTCCGCTCTACGGCACCGCGTTCCTGCGGGCCGCCACGGCGCTGGGCGACCACGCCGAGATCGACGCCGCGACCTTGGTGGCGGCACTGCAGGCCGCCCGGGACGGCATCGTCGCCCGCGGAAAGGCCGGGCCCGGCGACAAGACGATGGTGGACGCCTGGACCCCGGCCGTCGACGCCGCCACGGCAGCCGCCGCCGCATCCGACGGCGACGTGCGCAAGGTGCTGGACGCCGCGGCGGAAGCAGCGGAGGCAGGAGCAGTGTCCACCGACCCGATGGAGGCCCGCAAGGGGCGTGCCAGTTATCTGGGCGAGCGCAGCATCGGGCACCGGGACCCGGGCGCAGTCTCCACCGCCCTGATCCTGCGCGCCGCCGTCGGAGCCGCCGCGTGACGGTCGGGCTCGTCGTCGTCTCCCACAGCGGGAAGATCGCCGACGGCGCCGTGGAACTTGCCGCCCAGATGGCGCCCGACGTTTTAATCATCCCGGCCGGGGGCTCCGACGACGGCCGGATCGGCACCAGCCTGGAGCGCGTGATGGCGGCGCTGGAGCAGGCGGCCGGGGGCGACGGCGTCGTGGTCCTGACCGATCTCGGCTCGGCGGTCATGACGGCGGAATCCGCCGTGGAATTCGCCGCGGACCCCGGGTCCGTGTTGCTGGCTGACGCGCCCCTGGTGGAGGGGCTTGTGGCTGCTGCCGTTGCCGCCCAGGTGGGTGCCGACGCCGCTGCGGTCAAGGAAGCGGCGGAAGCCGTCTACCGGCCTCCGGCCGCGCCTGGGCACATGCACGAGCACCGGCAGCCACCGGAAGCCGCCGCCGACTTTGAGCTGGTGAACCAGGCCGGGATGCATGCCCGTCCGGCAGCCAAGATCGCGGGCGGGCTGTCCGGCCTGGACGCGGAGGTGACCGTGAACGGCGCCGACGG
>JAODMA010000014.1 GCA_025464545.1 Arthrobacter sp.
CGGCCGCGGCGCCGGCAACTCCGGCGGCCACAGCTCGGGCGGCGGGGGCTTTGCTGTCGCCTACGGCGTCACCGACGGCCCGCAGCGCCATGCCCCAAAGAGCTCCCGAAGTGCCACCGGCCTTGTCGGCCCAGGCGTCTCCGGCGAAGTGCAGCGCGGTGGCGGCCCCGGCACCGCGGGCGACGGCGTTCCGGGCGGCGTCGACGGCGGCGCGGACGCCGCGTTCCATGCCGATGCCGTGGTCACCGTCGCCGGCAATCGCATCGATCCGGCCCAGTTCATCGGCGTTGGCGTCCACCACGGCCTTCGCGGCGCCAAGAGCTGCGAGGACCCGGACGGCGCCGGCGCGGGACTCCGCGGTGGCGCCAGGGATGGAAAGCTCGGCATGGGCCGCTTCGTCGGCATATGCAGCACTGGAGTCGGTGCTGTCCAGTGCTGCCGCAGTGACCGCTCCGCGGCGGAAGGCCGGGGCGTCCGCAGGGGCGTTCCAGAGGGTCTCGAGTTCGTCGTCGAGCCAGAAGAGCGTCAGCGAGGTCCCGGCCATGTCGAAGCTGGTCACGAGTTCGCCCACCTGCGGGTCCACCGCTTCCAGGCCGGATTCGGCCAGCAATTGGGCGACGCGGCGGTACACGACGAAGAGCTCTTCGTACTTGACGCTGCCCAGGCCGTTGAGGATGGGGACCACGCGCGCGCCGGCTGAACCCTCTGCGATGGTGATGCCATCGGGGATTTCGGTGAGGAGCTTGGCGACGAGAAGTTCGGCGAGCTCATCCGCCGTCGGGATGTCTGTTTCGTCGATGCCGGGTTCGCCGTGGATGCCCATGCCGACGGCCATCCGGCCCTCCGGCACGGAGAACAGCGGGTGGTCTGCGCCGGGCAGGGTGCAGCCGGTGAAGGCAACGCCGAAGGAGCGGGTCCGGTGGTTGGCCCGCTCCGCGACGTTAACGACGTCGTCCATGGCGTAGCCGGCCTCGGCGGCTGCTGCGGCCACCTTGAAGACGGTGAGATCCCCGGCAATGCCGCGGCGTTTGGTGCGTTCGGCGAGCGGTGCGGAGGAGACGTCGTCGGTGACGGCGATGCTGCGGCAGTCGATGCCTTCCTTGCGGAGGCGGTCCTGGGCCTGGTTGAAGTGCAGGACATCGCCGGCGTAGTTGCCGTAGCCCAGCAGCACCCCGGCGCCGTTGTTGGCGGCTTTCGCCACGTTGTAGATCTGCTGGGCGGATGGGGAGGCGAACAGGTTACCCATTGCGGCGCCGTGCGCCATGCCCTGGCCCACCAGGCCGGCGAACGCCGGGTAGTGGCCGGAGCCGCCGCCGATCACCAGCGCCACCGTGTCCGGGGTGATATTGGTGTTGCGGACCACGCCGCCGGAAACACGCTTCACCAAGCTGCCGTGGGAGGCGACAAAGCCTTCGGTCATCTCGTCAGCGAAGGCTGCTGGTTCATTGAACAGGCGGGTCATGCGTAACTCCTGGACTAGCAGAGGGAGAAGTGTGCTTCGGGTGGGGCGATACGCGCGTCTGCGGCATGTGGTGCGGAGGCGCCCTCGGGCGAGGAGGGCGCCTCCGGGTCTGTTACGGCTCGGCGTGGTGTCCGGCACCCGTAGGGTCCAGGGCCTCTGCGGGGATGCCCTCGCTGACCTTGCCGGAGCGGCTCAGCAGCACCATGAGGATGGCGGAGAGGAGCATGAAGCCGCCGACGACGAACATCGGTACGGTGTAGGCGCCGGTCAGGTCCTTGAGCCAGCCGGTGATGTAGCCGGCGCTGAAGCCGGCGAGGTTACCCACGGTGTTGATCAGGGCAATGCCGGCGGCCGCCGCGGCTCCGGTGATGAACTGCGTTGGTACGGTCCAGAAGTTGGGCAGTGCGGCAAAGATCGACATGGCCGTGATGGTGATGACGGCGATGGTGGCGGCCGGCGAGCCGGCGAACAGGGCCAGCGGGATGCTGAGGGCGCCGGTGAGAGCCGGAAGCGCGATGTGCCAGGTCTTGACGCCGCGCTTGGTGGCGTCCTTGGACCAGAAGTACAGGGCGAACGCCGCGGGCAGGTACGGGATGGCGGTGATCAGGCCCTTCTGGAAGACATCGAACTTGGTGCCGTAGATGCCTTCGAAGCCGGCGATGATGGTCGGCAGAAAGAAGCCCAGGGCGTAGAGGCCGTAGATGAAGCCGAAGTAGATGGCGGAGAGCATCCATACGCGGCCGTTGCCGAAGACGGTGCGGACGCTGACGTGCTTGTTGCTGGCCGCGGTTTCCTTCTTTTCCGTTTCCAGGGCGCCGGTGAGCCAGGCCTTTTCTTCCTGCGTCAGCCACTTGGCCTTGGCGGGGGAATCAGCCAGGTAGAACCAGGCGATGATGCCGATGATGATGGCGGGGACGGCGACGCCGAAGAACATTACACGCCAGCCAGCGAGTCCGAAGAGTCCGTGCTGCTGGATAAGGAGGCCGGCCAGCGGGGCACCGATCACGGTGGTCAGCGGCTGTGCCAGGTAGAACAAGGCGAGGATCTTGCTGCGGTGCCGGGACGGGACCCAGAGGCTAAGGAAGAGGATGGCGCCAGGGAAGAAGCCGGCCTCGGCCACGCCCAGGATGAAGCGCAGGACGTAGAGGTGTTCCGCGTTGCCCACCCAGGTGAACAGCAGGGAGACAATGCCCCAGCTGACCATGATGCGTGCGAGCCAGCGCCGGGCACCGAACTTGTGCAGCGCCAGGTTACTGGGGACCTCGAGCAGGATGTAGCCGATGAAGAAGACGCCGGACGCGAAGCCGAACTGCGCTGCCGAGAGGGCAAGGTCCGTGTTCATGCCGTTAGGACCGGCGAAAGAGATAGCTGTCCGGTCCAAGTAATTGATGAAGAACATCAAAGCGACGAACGGCACCAGCCGGATCGCCACTTTCCTGATTGCAGATCTTTCGACCACCGATTGTGTGGTGTCCACATTGACTCCTAGATGTTGGTCTCCGGCAGCTTCATTCGCTGGATGCCGGGATATGTCCCAGTGCCTGTTTCCGCGAAGCTGGCCGGTCCGCGAGTAAGCCTGTGATTAAAACCATAAGACGGTTCGGGAAATTGGTCAACCGGTTGACATGTATGCTTCCCGGGGCCCGTGCCGGAGTCCTTGCCGGAGGCTCCGGTTGTTAGGCTGTGAGTGTGTCCGTTAACTCTGCCGCCTCGACGGCCAAGATCAGTGCCGCGCTCGGTTCCATGGAGCAGGGCTCGGTGGTGTCCGAGGTTGCGGAGCGCCTGCTGGCCTATTTCACCAGCGGTGAGATCGCCGTCGGAACCCGGCTGCCCGCGGAACGCCAGCTCGCTGCGTCCCTGGGCGTCGGCCGCTCTGCTGTCCGGGAGGCGTTGGCCGCCCTCGAGATCCTGGGGATCGTCATTGTCCGGCCGGGCTCCGGCACGTATCTTCGCGACGGCATTTCCGAACTGCTCCCCCGCACGCTCAGCTGGGGGCTCATGCTGGGCGCCCCGCGCACCCGCGAACTGGTGGAACTCCGCGGCGGCCTCGAGGTGCAGGCCGCGCAGCTCGCCGCGCTGCGGGTCAGCGATGCGGCGCTGGAGCGGATGCGCGGGAATCTCGCCACCATGGAGGGCAGCCTGGACGACCTGGGCGTCTTCGTGGAAGCCGACGCCGCCTTCCACCGTGAAATCGCGACCAGTTCAGGTAACCAGGTCCTGCAGGAACTGCTTCAAAGCATCCGCTCGCTGCTGCGCATCTGGGTGGACCGGGCACTGACCGAGAAGGGGCATGCGGCGGCGGCCCTGGCCGAACACTGGGAGATCTTCCGCGCCCTGGAATCACGGGACGAGGCTGCGGCCACGGCCGCCATGCACTCGCACATGGCTACGGCCGCCCGGCGCTTGCTGGCAGGCCTCGATGCCGACCATGCTGAGGCCGGCACCTAGGCACCGTTCCAGATCCGGCGCCACCAGGGACGCTTGGTTTCCGGTTCCGGTGGGGCCGCAGCCGCGGCGTCCGC
>JAODMA010000054.1 GCA_025464545.1 Arthrobacter sp.
CTCTCCACGCAACTGATTCACCCCATGAGTTACACCACTGATTGCTCGACGAGGAGTTTTTGATGTCCGTAACAACAACGTCCACACGGGACCTTCTGGAGACACCGGTTCTTAAATCTGCCATCTCCAAGGCCTCCCGCCGGCTTATGCCCATGCTGGTCATCCTCTATGTGGTCGCCTTCCTGGACCGGACCAACGTGGGCTTCGCCGAAGCCGCCCTGGGGGTGGACAAGGGCATCACCGCCGGCGCCTACGCGCTGGGCGCCGGGATCTTCTTCATCGGCTACGCGCTGTTCGAAATCCCGAGCAATCTGCTCCTGACCAAGTTCGGAGCGAAGGTGTGGCTGGCCCGCATCGCCATCACGTGGGGCATCGTGTCCGCCTGCTTCGCCTTCGTCCAGGGCGAGACGTCGTTCATCATCCTGCGGTTCCTGCTGGGTGTCACTGAGGCCGGGCTGTTCCCCGGCGTCATCATGTTCCTGGCGGCGTGGTTCCCGAACAAGGTCCGCGTCAAGATGTTCGCGATCTTCTACCTGGCCCAGCCGTTCTCCCAGATGCTGGGCGCCCCGCTGTCCGGCTGGCTGATCAACATCGGGGACCAGGTGCCCGGGGTCCAGGGCTGGCAGGTGATGTTCTTCGTCGAGGGCATGCTGGCGGTTGTCGCCGGCATCGCCGCGTACTTCTTCCTGATCAACAGCCCGCAGGACGCCAAGTTCTTGAACAAGGACGAGAAGAATGCGCTCCTGGAGGTCATGGCACTGGAGGACACCGTCAAGGAAGAATCCGGTCCGCGCGGCGTCCTGGCCGCCATGAAGAACGGCAAGGTCTGGTACTTCACCATCATCTACTTCTGCCTGCAGATCGCCGTCTACGGCGTGACCTTCTACCTGCCACAGCAGGTGGCACAGCTGACCGGCCAGAAGGTGGGCATCGCCGTCGGCCTGATGGCAGCCATCCCGTGGTTCTTCGGCATCTTCGCCTGCTACTTCATCGGCAAGGCCGCCAACACTGTGGTCCGCCGCCGGGTCTGGGGCACCGGGCTGTTCATCTCTACCGGACTCTGCATCTTCGGCTCGGCGTGGGCGGGTGCGAACCACATCCCGGCGCTCGGCATCATCTTCATCACCCTCGCCGTATGCAGCTTCCTCTCCATCGGCCCCATCGCCTGGTCCTATCCGACGGCGTTCCTCACCGGAACGGCCGCCGCGGCCGGGATCGGCCTGATCAACTCGCTCGGAAACCTCGGCGGCTTCGTCGCTCCGATCCTGCGGACCTCGGTCAACCAGGTCACGGCCTCGGACACGGGAACCATGGGCGTCTACGCGTTGGGCGTGCTCCCGTTCCTGGCCGCAGCTATGATGTTCGCTACCCGCCGTTTCAAGAACAAGGCCGATGAACTGCTGGAGCAGTAAGGTCATCCAGCGCCGCCCACCCAGCCCCCATCAACTGGATCCAGCAGAAAGCACCAACCAATGCAGCAGAGCGTCGGCATCCCAACCTCCAACGACAGCATCCTGGTAGGCGTCAGCACCAAGATGTATCTGGGCTACCGGGAGAGCCTTGATTGGCTGGAGCGTCTGCGGCACGAAGTGGACACCCGTCCGGCCCTCGCGGCCGGGCGGGTTGTCCCGTTTGTCATCCCATCCTTCCCCGTCCTGCCCGCGGCGGCCCGGCTCCTCGCTGGTTCGCCGATGTTGCTCGGGGCGCAGAACTGCGGCTGGGCGGACGGCCCCTGGACCGGTGAGGTGGCCCCATCCATGCTCGCGGAACTCGGGGTCCGGCTCGTGGAGATCGGCCATGCCGAACGCCGGAAGCACTTCAACGAAGACGATGCAATGGTGGCCCTCAAGGTCCGGGCCGCGGACGACGCCGGAGTCATGCCGCTGCTGTGCGTGGGGGAGCGCGACGGCGGGCAGCCGGCGGCGGCAGCGGACTTTGTGTACCGCCAGATCGAGGCGGCCGTCGACGGCGACTGGGACCTCGCCGGCCGGCTCACCATCGCCTACGAACCCGTCTGGGCCATTGGCGCGGCGGAACCTGCCGCTGCAGCGTACGTGTCGGACGTCGTCCAGCGGCTCCGCGCGCAGCTCACGGCGGTCGGCCTGCGGCAGTTGCCTGTCATCTACGGGGGGTCGGCTAAGCCTGGACTGTTGCCAACCCTTGAGGGCGTCTCAGGTTTGTTCCTGGGCCGTTTTGCACACGATCCCGCAAACTTCGGCGCGGTGCTGGATGAGGCACTCCAACTGGCCTCGGGCTTCCCCGCGCGGTAACCAACGCCCGTGGGACATGTCCGCCCTTGGTCCTGAACAGTGGGCAGGATGCCATTGTGCCCGCTGGGGGAGTCTAAGAGCGGGCATGTCCCGCGGGCCGGCGATGAACCCCGTGGGACATGTCCAGCCTTGGTCCTGAAGAGTGGGCAGGATGCCATTGTGCCCGCTGCGGGACTCTAAGAATGGGCATGTCCCGTGGGCTGGCCGGCAAAGCTCAGGAAGCCACCGACCGCTGGCACAGGCCGATGAAACCGCCCAGCTGTTCCATGCCCTCCGGATGCGTGGGCAGGTAGTTTGTCAGTTCCGGCGCGCGGACGATCACTGCCCGCCACTGCCCGCGGGAGACCGCCACATTGATCCGGTTCCGTGAGAGCAGGAACTCCATGCCCCGCGGAGCCTCGGCCACCGCTGAACATGCCATGGACACAATCACGACGGCCGCTTCCTGGCCTTGGAACTTGTCCACCGTCCCGACCCGGACCGCTGACAGGGCGGCACCCTCCAGCGCCTCGCGGATCACGTTGACCTGGGCGTTGTAGGCAGCCACCACCAGGATGTCGGCTGCCCTCAGGGGCCGGGCGCCCTGTTCGGTGTGCCATTGCAGCCCCAGGTGGCGCCGCACTTGGCAGACAACTTCCAGGGCCTCCTCGGCCGAGGACGTGATGTTGCCGTCGTGTTCCACGAGTACGGTTTCGATTCCAGCTGGGACACCTTCAAGGCGCCGGAGTTCAGCGGCAGGTGCAGACTGAAGCTGCCCCTCATAGGACAATTCGGACACGGCCCGGCACAATTCTGAGGTCATTCGCCACGAGTCGGCCAGAAAATACCCCAATTCCGGCGGCAGCGTGGCATGGCCGGCGGAGATCCAGCCGAGAGCGGACTCGTCCACTGGCTCGGGATGCGAGCCCTGGCTGACCTGCGGCAGCTGCTGGGGGTCGCCCAGCAACAGCAAACGGCTGCTGGCCTGAGCCACTGCCAGGGTATTGGCCAGGGAGAACTGGCCGGCCTCGTCAATCACCAGCAGGTCCAGAGACCCGGCGGGGACATTGGCTCCCGTCATGGTCCATGCCGTGCCACCGATGAGCGCCCCGCCGGGGGAAGCGAGGACGGTCGCGACGTCCTGCCCCGACCGCAGGTCCCACGGGAGCGGCTCGCCGTGTTTCACGTCCTTGGCGACCACGGCAGGGTCCACGCCGGCTTTGGTTACGGCGGTCTTGAGCAGGTTCTCTACGACGGCGTGGGACTGGCCCACGACGCCGACTTTCCAGCCGCGGGCCACCAGCCGGGCGATGACGTGCGAACCAACATGGGTCTTGCCAGTCCCGGGCGGGCCCTGAACCGCCACGTAGGAGTGATCCAAGGCGCCGACGGCTTCGGTAATCGCGTCAATGTAGCGGTCCGGGCCGCCTCCGGGGGCTGGCAACGGCGACCCTGTTGAGAGCCGTGGCGGAACCCGCCGGACAAGGTCCAGGGCGGGATGGCGCGGGAATGCCGCACCGAGCGAGTCTTTCTCCGCGTCGCCGGCCTTGACTGCCGTGCGCAAGCCGCGGGCGACGTCGTCGGCCAAGACGGCCAGCGCCGCCTCAAGGCTTTTGGTCTGGATCGGCTGGTCTTCGGTCAACGCGATGGGCAGCTGGGAGTAGGGCCTGATGTTCTTGCGCAGTTTGTCCCGGATGACGACGGTGTCTTTCCCGTCCTCGTGGCCGAGCTCCAGGATCTCGGTCCCGAACCAGCCGTTACGGCCGGTCCCTTCGATCCCCGTGCCCTCGAGACCGGCAGGCAGCGGTGGCTCGTACATGCGGAACCACGTGCTGCCCTCGCGGAGGTCCGAGCCGGGGCTGACGGTGCCGACCAGCTTGACCCGGCGTTCCGGAAGCTTGGCTCCGTCCTTCCACCAGTCTTCCAGTACCTCGGCCTCCTCGACCAAGAAGACGTTGCGATCCTGCTGGTGATGCGTGTCGGGTCCGTTCTCGCAGCGGTCGAAGTGCGCCCACCAGAACGCCTTACGCTCGCGGCGGTGATAACTGACCGCCGCCGCAAGAATTGCCACTGCCTTCTGGTCGTTCTCCGACAGGCCCACCCCGGACAAGGACCACTCCGCCAGCTCCGCCTCAATGGGGTCAAGATCGGCGGCGTCCGCTGCCGCCTGCCCGGACCCGACCGGAGTCCCGGCGCCCGGGGAGACGTCACCCGTCGGAGCGGCTTCCCGCCGCCCGCCGCCCTTAATCCCGCGGTCTCGCGCGAGGCCCAGGAGCCAGTTCCTGAGCTCAAGCGTGGACAGGCAATCGTATTCGTTGTAATCCGAGATCCCGGCGAGGATCTTGTCCGCCTCCGCTGGACGGCCGTTGTCGCGCGCGTCGCAGTAGTGGGCGTAGGCAACCACGGAAGCGCCGGCGTCTTTTACATCCCCGGAGCGGAGGTTCTGCCCCATGTAGAGCGGCTCCAGTTTCTTGATGCTGTAGGAATTCTCTGAGATCCGGATGCTGTTCCGGACGGTTTGGTAGAGGTCCACCAGGAGGCCGTCGCGGAGCCACTGGTCCACGGTCTCCTCGCCTGCCACGTGCAGCACGGAAAGTTTGCGCAAGGCAGTTTTCTCGTACGCGGCGTAGTGGTAGACGTGCATGTCCGGGTAGTCCTGCCGGCGCTTCTCCACGTAGGCGAGGAAGTCCAGGAACGCCTGTTTTTCCGCTTCCCGGCTATGCGCCCAGAACGGCTTGAATACTCCACGGGTACCGGCCCCGGTTGGCGCTTCGATGACACCGAACAGGTATTCCAGCCCCCAAACGCCGGTGGCGCTTTCCTGCCACAGCGGGTCGCCCTCAAAATCGAAGAAGATGTCGCCCTGGCTCGGGGCAGGGAGCTCGGCCAGGGTGTTTTCCCGGATGACCGCATACCTGAGGGAATGCTCCTGGCCGTCCTTGACGTACCGCACGCCGCCGTCGGCGCCACCGACCCCGCTCTGCATCCGGGCTTGCTCCTGCAGGCGCAGCAGGGAGGCACTTGGATCGGTGAGGCTTGCTTCCGCCAACTGCCTGACCGTACGGATGTCCTTCCCACGGAGGGCCTTGCGTTGCGCGGAGTTCATCCGGGCCACCAGGAGCAGATCGTCCGTAGCCTTGACCATCTCCTGGCAATAGTCGCAGCGGCCACAAGCCGTGACACCCGCCGCACCCCAGCTGACGGTGCCTGGCTGCGCGACGTGCCCGGAGGTCAGCGCGAGGAAGCGCTCCCGGCGTTCGCGGAACACCGGCAGGATTTCGGCGAGTTTGTGGTGGCTGCGGACGAAGTCGAAGCCGCGGCCCGGCAGCGGGACGGTGGCGCCGAGGACCCGCGTCACGGCCGGGTCCGGGGTGATCCCGGCCTTCAGGAGCTGGTCGCCGTAGGCCGCGAGCTGCAGCAGGGCGGTGACCT
>JAODMA010000070.1 GCA_025464545.1 Arthrobacter sp.
AGACCGGCAGAAAGCGCTGGAATTTCTCGCCGCCGATGTTGGCTAGAGGCCGACGCCTACTAGAGCTTGGCGATGATCTCCGCAAGCAGCTTGGAGATGCGGGGACCCGCGGCGTGACCGGCTTCCAGGACTTCCTCGTGGCTTAGCGGCACCGGGCTGATGCCGGCCGCGAGGTTGGTCACGAGCGAAATGCCGAAGACCTCCATGCCGGCGTGGCGTCCGGCGATGGCCTCGAGCGCGGTGGACATGCCCACCAGATCGGCTCCGATCCGCTTCGCGTACTGCACCTCGGCGGGGGTCTCGTAATGCGGTCCGGTGAACTGGGCGTAGACGCCCTGGTCCAGGGAGGAGTCGACCTGACGGGCGAGGTCCCGGATGCGGGAGGAGTACAGGTCTGTCAGGTCCACGAAAGTGGCGCCTTCCAGCGGGGACGTGGCGGTGAGGTTGATGTGATCACTAATCAGCACCGGGGTGCCCGGTGCCCAGTCCTCATTCAGGCCCCCGCAGCCGTTGGTCAGGACCAGCGTCTTGCAGCCGGCGGCCGCGGCGGTGCGCACGCCGTGGACCACGGCCCGGACGCCCTTGCCCTCGTAGTAGTGGGTCCGCGCCCCCAGGACCAGGGCCCGCTTGCCCTCTTTGGTCAACACTGAGCGGATGGTGCCCACGTGGCCCACCACCGACGGCGCGGAGAAGCCCGGGACCTCGGCCGCGGACAGGGTGGCGGTGGTCTCGCCGATCAAATCCGCGGCCTCGCCCCAGCCCGATCCGAGCACGAGGGCAACGTCGTGGGAATCAAAGCCCGTCTCTTCGGCGATGTAATCGGCGGCGGCGCGGGCGGCGTCGAAGGGATCCGTGTTCAGGAATTCTGTATTACTCACTGGTCCAAGCTACCGTGCGGGTGCTCTGCTGCCCAGCACCGCGGGCGGCAGAACGCGGGCCGGCTTCTTGGTGCGCCGGGGTGGATGGGGGACAATGGTCGATTGTGACTACGCATCCCGATTTCAGCTCTCCCCGTATCGCCATCCTGGGCGGAGGCCCCGGCGGTTATGAAGCCGCCATGGTCGCTGCCTCCCTGGGGGCGACCGTCACCATCATCGAGCGCGCGGGCCTCGGCGGCTCCGCGGTGCTGACCGACGTCGTGCCGTCCAAGACGCTGATTGCGACGGCGGACCTGATGACGCGGGTGGGGGAGGCCGGGGAGCTGGGCGTTAAGTTCGACGTCGACGGCGGCGACTTCGCCCCGGTAATGCGGGCCGACCTCAAACACATCAACGACCGCCTCCTGGGCCTCGCGCGGCAGCAGTCCGATGACATCCGGGCCGGCCTGGAGCATCAGGGCGTCCGGATCCTGATCGGTTCCGGCAGGTTGCTGGACGGCCACACCATCGAGGTCCTCACCGTCGACGGCACCGAAACGGTCGAGGCCGACGCGATCCTGCTCACGGTCGGCGCCCACCCGCGCGAACTGCCCACCGCGCGGCCGGACGGCGTGCGGATCCTGAACTGGGCGCAGATCTATAACATGGACGAACTCCCCGAGGAATTGATCGTGGTGGGTTCCGGCGTGACCGGCGCCGAATTTGCCTCCGCGTACAACGGCCTGGGCTCCAAGGTGACCCTGATTTCCAGCCGCGACCGCGTGCTGCCGGGCTCTGACACGGATGCCGCCGAAGTCCTTGAGGGTGTCTTCGAGCGCCGTGGCGTCAAGGTGCTCTCGCGTGCCCGTGCCGAGACGGTGGAGCGCACCGAGGACGGCGTGGTGGTCACGCTCGCCGACGGCTCGAAGGTCACCGGCAGCCACTGCCTCGTCGCCGTCGGGTCCATTCCGAACACGGCAGGGATTGGCCTCGAGGAGGCTGGCGTCGCGCTCACCGAGAGCGGCCACATCAAGGTCGACGGCGTCTCCCGCACCAGCGCGCCGAACATCTACGCGGCCGGCGACTGCACCGGCGTGCTTGCCCTGGCCTCCGTCGCCGCGATGCAGGGCAGGATCGCCATCGCCCACTTCCTGGGCGACACCGTCACGCCGATCAAGCTGCACCAGGTGGCGTCCAACATCTTCACCTCACCGGAAATCGCCTCCGTAGGCGTCTCCGAGGCCGAGATCGAATCCGGCAAGTACCAGGGTGACATCGTCAAGCTCTCGCTGAAGAGCAACGCCCGCGCGAAGATGCGCAACCACAAAGACGGGTTCGTCAAGATCTTCGCCCGCAAGGGCTCCGGCACCGTGATCGGCGGCGTCGTGGTGGGCCCGAACGCCTCCGAACTGATCTTCGCGATCTCGATTGCGGTGAAGCAGAAACTGCACGTCGACGACGTCGCCAGCACCTTTACCGTGTACCCGTCCCTGAGCGGTTCCATCTCCGAAGCCGCCCGGCGTCTGCACGTCCACATGTAAGGAATAACGGAGGCCGTAGCCATGCAGAGTCCGCGCACCCTGGTTGAGTCCGTGGAACAGAACCCCGCGCTGCCCTCCGGCCTGGAAGAACGTTTTGCCGGCTACGGCGTGATGGGCGTTCCGTTCAGCTCCGGCCACATTTTGGCGATGCGGCATTTTGCGGCATCCTCAGTCGGGCCTGGCTACACCTCGGTCTGGATCCGGGATCCTGCCGGCGTCTGGACGATGCACAGCACCACCGACGCCGAGTCCTCCTGCCCCCGCTACTTCGGCAGCGCCCTCGGATCGGCGTCGACAGGCGGTATCTCCATCCGGTGGCACGACGGCTACTCCTTCAGCGTGGACGTCGGCGACGGAATTGACCTGAGCTGGGATCTGACGCTGGCGGCAACGCCGGTCACCCGGCTCATGTCGGGGGTGTCCGGCGCCGTTCCGGAACGCCTGTGGCGCAGCCGGAAGTTCCTGCGCGCCATGGGGGCTGTCGCCGGCCCGGTGATGGGAGCGGGGCACATCGGGCTGACGGGCAGGGTACCCAACGGCCAAAGCTTTGCCGCACGTCCGCGGTGGATGTGGTTTCTCCGCGACAGCAACGCACACCTGCAGGGGCACAACCTGGGACATATTTCCGCCCTGCCCGTCCAGGACAGGCTCGGGGACTTCTGGATTCCTCAGCGCGGCATCTTCATGATCGGCTCATCCTCGTTCGAGCCCTTCGACCCCGCCACGCACCTCGCCGCGGGGCACTGAGTCGCAGAGCACTGAGCCCCGGCGGGGGTCCCGAGATTGATATCGGGGCGAGCCGTCGGGCGGTCAGGAATAGGCGTACGGCGGAACGGTGTCGCCGGGCGCGAAGGGTTTGAACCAGTGCTCAAAGCCCAGCTGCACAGCGCCGGTGGCGGCGCGGGTGTCGTCGTCGTCGGAGTACAGCGCGTCGCTGTCAGCGTCCTCGAGCAGGACTTCCTGGACGTTCGCCCGCCAGTCCTCCGGAAGGTCCAGTTCGTAGATGTCCTCGGTGATCTCGGCCTGATCGAGCAGGCACCGGACCGCGAGCTCGGCGGCAAGGGAGCCGGGGGCGGTCCAGCCGCGGACCAGGGAAGCGGTGACGTCGGACGCGACGACGATGAATTTCCGGGTGAACTTCGCGTCGTAGTTGGCGGCGAACTGCGGCGGCAGGCAGGAGAGCACCGAGGTCCCGGCGATGTTGGCCGCCGTTCCGGATTCCAGCCCGCTGAGCGTCCCAAGATCACGGAAGAGCTGGTCGATGAGGATGCTCGAGGAGTTCCACAGCAGGCCGGCCAGCAGACGCGTCTGGCGCAGGGCCTTCCGGCGTTCCTCCGGGTCGACGGCCGCCATTTCCTCAAGGTCTTCGGGATCAAACTGGAGCCGCTGCTCGGCGGTCATGTCATCCGGATGCGGATCGAGGCCCAGCAGCTCAAGGCCCAGCCCGGTGAGTTTGTCGGCGTCAGCCAGCAGGTCTTCGGTGATGTCGTCGTCGTCGGCGCTCATGGCCCCGATGCTACCTGCCGTGCGTCGCCTGACCGATTCCTGTGACGCGGTGGCATGCCGCTCTCGCCTTTCTTAATCCGCTCGTTTCTCTTGCCACGAGCTCTGCAGGGTGCCAGTCTGAACGATGCCTGCCTGCCTTCCGTCTGACTGACAATTAGGAGAACACCCTTATGCGTAACGTGACCGCCGGGCTCTTTCACTCCGTCGACGGCGTGGTTGAAGCTCCAAACCTCTGGCAGTTCGACAGCTTTGACGAGGAACTGGGGGCCGAAATGTCCAACTGGATCGACCGGACCGACACCGTGTTGCTCGGCCGGGTCGGCTATCAGGAATGGGCAGGCTACTGGCCCAACGCCGACGAAAACGATCCCTTCGGCCAGTTCATCAACCCGGTGGCCAAGTACGTCGCCTCGCGAACGCTGTCCGGTGAGCTGGAGTGGCAGAATGCCAAGCTGATGGATAAGGGCCTGGAGGAGTTCGTCGCGGAACTCAAGGAGACGGATGGCGGTGAGATCAGTGTTTGCGGCGGCATCTCCGTTGTGCGTCAACTGCTCTTCGCCGGTTTGCTGGACTCATTGACTCTGATGGTTCACCCGGTCGTGGCAGCGAAGGGGCGCCATCTCTTCGAGCCCGCTGATCCCGTCACCCGGCTCAACCTCCAAGACGCGCGCCGCACGAGCAAGGGAAACGCGATACTGCGGTACGGGCTCCCGAACTAGGAGTTGATGCAAGCGCCCGAGTGTCTCACAGTCCGTGCCGGTGCTCTTCTCGCCTGCGTGATGGCCGCCGGTGTTCTTGGCGGGGGTACTGTCGCCGGAGCCGCGGCTGAGATCAGGTGAGTTCAGGCACCCAGTCACACTGATGCCGGCCGTCCATATCCTCAAGTGTGTGGCAAATCACCGAGTGGAGAGGACTGACTGTTCGAGTAAAGGTCTTACCCAGTTGCATTGGTGGTTCCTGTTTTAGGGCGGCGGCGCCGGGATTACTCTAGCCGCACCGTTGCGCCGGGACGCAGAGCGGGGAGTCTGCATTCCGTTTGGCGGCGCGGATGCTGTACTGCGTCTGACCAATGCCCGGGCTTCCCCATTTTGTGTGCGGTTCGGCTGTGGTCGCACCCGCCGGGGACCATCGCCACGGCACGTCTAGCCTCGCGACCGGGGCGGCGAGATGGGTGGCAACTTCGGGATCACGAGGGCCCCGCGTCGTAGCCCTCGTCCCCCGCTTACCTGCCCAAGGAAAACCAAATAACTATAG
>JAODMA010000087.1 GCA_025464545.1 Arthrobacter sp.
CTTCTTCGCCTTCATCCAGGTCTTCATCGGGACCTCCGGCTACTAGGAGCGGCTAAACTCCCGCGAGATAACAGCAAAGGCCAATGTTCGTCGCGAACATTGGCCTTTGCTGTCATCTCGGTGTTCCTCACCCGGTGAGGAAGACGTTAGTCCTGGAACCAGATCTTGATTTCGCGCTCGGCCGAGTCCACCGAGTCGGAGCCGTGGACGAGGTTCTGCTGGACCTTCAGGCCCCAGTCGCGGCCGAAGTCGCCGCGGATGGTTCCGGGCGCCGCCGTCGTAGGGTCCGTGGTGCCGGCGAGCGAGCGGAAGCCCTCGATCACGCGGTGGCCCTCGAAGATCGCGGCGACGACGGGACCGCTGAGCATGAACTCGACGAGCGGCTCGTAGAAGGGCTTGCCGAGGTGCTCCTCGTAGTGCTGCTCCAGCAGCTCGCGGCTCGCGTTGACCTTCTTGAGCTCGGCCAGGGTGTAGCCCTTGGCTTCGATCCGGGCAAGGATGTTGCCGCTCAGCTGGCGGGCGACGCCGTCGGGCTTGATCAGGACGAGGGTGCGCTCAATGCTCACAACTGCTCCAATGTGTTGGGGTCGGGTTCGGGTCTAGTCTCCGGGTTTGGGGCTAGGGGTTCCGGGCGCCGGCTTCGGGCTCGCCGCCGGCCGGGTGGGCCGCATCCCAGGCGGCCTGGTCGCGGTCCCGCTTGGCCGCTTCCCGGTCAATCCGGATGCCGGTCCGGATGCCGTACCACCAGGAAACCGCGAAGAGCAGGCCCACGACGTACATCGTGGGCTCCACGATTCCGCTCAGGATAAGGACGAGCTGCAGGATCCAGCCCAGGCCCACGCCCCACGGTTTGGAGAGGACCGCGCACGTGAGGATGAATACGAGGCACAGACCGATCCCCACCGAGAAGATCAGGGCCGGCGGAAACTCGTTCCGGCGGAGCCCGAATACCGCGAGCGTGCCGAAGAGCACCACGAAGGCCTCCAGCAGCAGCACCGTGGAGGCGAACATGATCTTGGTGGAGCGGCGTTTTTTGGGCATGCCCGGACGCCATTCGCGCTGGGCTTTGGTGAGTCGTGCCATTGCTTAGGCGTCTGCCTTTCCGAGCAGGATCCTGGCTTCCGCCACGAGCGTGATGGAGCCGGTGACGAGGACGCCGCCGGCCAGGTCGTCGTTGGCTTCGGCGCGTTCCACGGCCCATTCCAGGGCGTCGTCGAGCTTGTCGGCGACGTGGACATTGTCCTCGCCGAAGCCCAGGTCCAGGGCGATTTCGGCGAGGTCCTCCGCCGGAACGGCGCGGGGCGAGTTGGACTGCGTGAAGCAGTATTCGGCGGCGAGGTCGCCCAGGGACTCCTTGAGTTGCCGCAGGATCTCCTCGGCGTCCTTGTCCTTCAGGACACCGACCACCACCACGAGCTTCGTGAAGCTGAAGGCCTCATGGATGGCCTCGGCCGAGACCCTGATGCCTTCGGGGTTGTGCGCCGCGTCCACGATGATGGTCGGCGCGGTGCGCACCACCTCGAGCCGTCCGGGCGAGGTGACCGTGGCGAAGGCCTCCTGCAGGACCTCGGCGTCGAGCGGCTTTTCCCCGCCGAAGAACGCCTCCAGCGCGGCGATCGCGACGGCGGCATTCTCGGCCTGGTGCGCCCCGTGCAGGGGCACCAGCAGTTCCTCGTAGCGGCCGGCGATGCCCTGGATGGTCACCACCTGGCCGCCGACGGCAACGGTCCGGGATTCGACGCCGAACTCGACCCCTTCAAAGCGGAACGGGACGTTTACTTCCTTGGCCTTTTCCAGCAGGACCTGGGCCGCATCCATCGGCTGCGCGGCGCTGACGAGGAAGCCGCCCGGCTTGATGATTCCGGCCTTCTCGTAGGCGATGTCCTCGGTGGTGTCGCCGAGCAGCTCCGTGTGGTCCAGGGAGATCGGAGTCACCACGAAGACCTGGCCGTCGCCGACGTTGGTCGCGTCGGTGATGCCGCCCAGGCCCACCTCGATCACGGCCACGTTGACTGGCTGGTCGGCGAAGACCGCGAAGCCCAGGATGGTCAGGCACTCGAAGTAGGTCAGGCGGGGCTGGCCCTCCGCCTCGAGCTCGCTGTCCACGATTTCCAGGTACGGGCGGATCTCGTCCCAGATCCGGACGAAGGTCTCGTCCGGGACCGGGGCACCGTCGATGCTGATCCGCTCCGTGACCTTGGACAGGTGCGGGCTCGTGTACCGCCCGGTGCTCAGGCCGTGAGCACGCAGCCCGGCCTCGATCATCCGCGCCGTGGAGGTCTTTCCGTTGGTGCCGGTGACGTGGATGATCGGGAAGGCCTTATTCGGCTCGCCCAGGATGTCCATGGCGCGGCGCAGGGGCGCCAGCCGCGGTTCCATCTTGTCTTCAGGGGCGCGGCCCAGCAGCTCGGCGTAGACACTTTCTACGGAGAATTCGTCGGTCATTGCTTAGGCCTCTACTTTTTCTACGGCCGTCTTCACGACGCTGATCTGCGGTTCCTTTACGTCGGCCGGCTCGGTGTCCAGCCGGACCGTAAGGGTCTCGGTCTTCACCAGTTCGGCGTTCGTCAACAATGCGTCAACGACCTCCTGCGAGGCGGTGACGGTGGTGTTGATCCGGTCGCTGACGTTGAGTCCGGCGTCCTTGCGGGCCTGCTGGATTGCACGGACCATATCCCGGGCTGCGCCTTCGGCTTCGAGTTCCGGGGTGACCTCGGTGTTGAGGACCACGAACCCGCCGCCGGGCAGGACGGCCGCCGCGCGTGATCCTGCGCCCTCCGCGGCTTCGGCCACGACGGTTTCCAGCGTGTACTCCTGCGGCTCGAGGACGAGCCCGCCGGCGGTGACCACCCCGGCGTCGTCCACGGACCAGTCGCCGGACTTGGATCCTTTGATGGCCTGCTGGACGTTCCTGCCGAGGCGGGGGCCTGCGGCACGGGCGTTGACCACGAGCTTCTGTTCGATGCCGAACTCCTCCGGGGAGGCGCTGTCGGCGTCGAGCAGGCGGACCAGGCGCAGGTTCAGTTCATCGGCGACGACGCCGGCGAAGCCGTCCAGCGCGTCCGCACCGGGTGCCACGACGGTGAGTTCCTGCAGCGGCAGCCGCACGCGGAGGTTGTTGGCCTTTCGCAGCGAGGAGCCCGTGGAGCAGATCTGCTGGACCCGGTCCATCGCCTCGACAAGCTCCGGGTTGGCCGGGAACAGCGCGGCGTCCGGCCAGTCGGCCAGGTGCACGGAGCGCCCGCCGGTGAGGCCGCGCCAGATCTCCTCGGAAACCAGCGGCAGCAGCGGTGCCGCGACCCGGCTGACCGCCTCCAGCGCGGTGTAGAGCGCGTCGAAGGCGTCTGCGTTCTCGTCGAAGAAGCGCTGGCGGCTGCGGCGGACGTACCAGTTGGTGAGCATGTCCAGGTAGCCGCGGAGTTCGTCGCAGGCGCCGGAGATGTCGTAGCTGTCCAGCTGCGCGGTCATGTTGCGGACCAACTCGCCGGTGTTGGCCATCAGGTACTGGTCCAGGGTGTCCGCGTAGCCGTCGTAGCGCAGCTTCGCCTCGTACCCCTTCCCGCCGTCGGCGGCGTTCGTGTACAGCGTGAAGAAGCTGTATACGTTC
>JAODMA010000144.1 GCA_025464545.1 Arthrobacter sp.
AGACGGTGGCCGTGATCTTCGACAAGACCTCCACCCGGACCCGCGTCTCCTTCGCCACCGGCGTGGCCGACATGGGCGGGAACGCGCTCATCATCAATCCGGGCGAGGCCCAGATCGGCCACAAGGAATCCGTGGAGGACACCGCCAGGGTGCTCGAACGGATGGTCTCCACCATCGTGTGGCGCACCGGTGCGCACTCCGGGCTCGTCGCCATGGCCGCGAATTCGCGCGTTCCGGTGGTGAACGCCCTGTGCGACGACTACCACCCGTGCCAGCTCCTCGCGGACCTGCTCACCATCAAGGAACACAAGGGCCAGCTCCAGGGCCTCACCCTGAGCTACCTCGGCGACGCGGCCAACAACATGGCCAACTCCTACCTGCTGGCCGGCGTCACGGCGGGCATGAACGTCCGCATCGCCGGCCCCGAAGGCTACCTGCCGTCCGCGGAGATCGTCGCGGCCGCCGAGGACCGCGCCGCGGAGACGGGCGGCTCCGTGCTCGTCACGGTGGATCCGGCCGAGGCGTTGCTGGGCGCCGACGTCGTCGCCACCGACACCTGGGTGTCAATGGGCCAGGAGGACGAGAAGGAGGCGCGGCTGCGGTTGTTCCGCGACTATTCCGTGGACGAAGCGGCGATGAAGCTGGCGGCGCCCGACGCCGTCGTGCTCCACTGCCTCCCGGCCTACCGTGGCTACGAGATCGCCGCCGGCGTCATCGACGGCCCGCAGTCGGTGGTCTGGGACGAGGCGGAAAACCGGCTCCATGCCCAGAAGGCCTTGATGGCGTGGCTCATGCACCGCTCGGGCCTGGCCGTGGTCGACGGGTTGGCGCCGGTTTATGGTCCCGTCTGATGTCCGCCCAACCGGCCTCGCCGGGGGCCAGCCCGGCCACCAAGACCGCCCGGCAGGCGAGGATCACCGCGATCCTGACCGGTGAATCCGTCCGCTCGCAGGCGGAACTGGCGGCGCTGCTGGCCGACGACGGTGTCCAGGTCACCCAGGCCACCCTGTCCCGGGACCTGGTGGAACTGGGTGCGGTGCGGGTCCGCGGCAAGGAGGGCGTGCTGGTTTACGCCGTGCCGGGGGAGGGCGGGGAACGCGGCGCCAAGAGCGGGGTGACCCAGGAGATCCTCGATGCCCGGCTCGCCCGGCTGTGCGGGGAACTGCTGGTCACCGCCGAAGCCTCCGGGAACATCGTGGTGCTCAGGACCCCGCCCGGCGCGGCGAACTTCCTGGCCCTCGCGATCGACCACTCGGTCATGCCGTCCATCCTTGGCAGCATCGCGGGGGACGACACCGTGCTGCTGGTCACCCGCGATCCGCTTGGCGGTACCGCCGTCGCCGCCCGCTTCCTGCAACTGGCCGAGGAAGCCGGCCCCGGCCAGTAGGCTGCCGGGCCTTGTGTCAGGCTTTACCTGACAATTTTTTTGCTGGACAAACAAAACATCAACAAACAACTAAGGAGCATTTTCCGTGACTGAGCGTATTGTTCTGGCCTACTCCGGTGGCCTCGATACTTCCGTAGCGATCGGCTGGATCGGTGAAGCCACCGGTGCCGAGGTCATCGCCGTGGCTGTCGACGTCGGGCAGGGTGGCGAGTCGCTGGAAACCATCCGCCAGCGTGCCCTGGGCTGCGGCGCTGTCGAGGCCTACGTGGCCGATGCGAGCGACGAGTTCGCCAACGAATACTGCGTGCCCACGCTGAAGGCCAACGCCCTCTACCAGGGCCACTATCCGCTGGTGTCGGCGATCTCCCGCCCGGTGATCGTCAAGCACCTGGTCAAGGCAGCCCGCGAATTCGGTGCCACCACGGTGGCCCACGGCTGCACGGGCAAGGGCAACGACCAGGTCCGCTTCGAGGTCGGCATCCAGACGCTGGGCCCGGACCTGAAGTGCATTGCCCCGGTCCGCGACCTCGCCCTGACCCGCGACAAGGCCATCGCCTTCGCAGAGGAAAAGGGTCTGCCGATCGAGACCACCAAGAAGAACCCGTACTCGATCGACCAGAACGTCTGGGGCCGCGCCGTCGAGACCGGTTACCTCGAAGACATCTGGAATGCCCCCACCAAGGACATCTACGACTACACCGCCACCCCGGAATTCCCGCCGGCACCCGATGAGGTCACCATCTCCTTCGAAGCCGGCGTGCCGGTAGCGATCGACGGCGTCAAGGTCACCCCGCTGCAGGCCATCAAGGAACTCAACCGCCGCGCCGGAGCCCAGGGCGTCGGCCGCATCGACGTCGTCGAGGACCGCCTCGTGGGCATCAAGTCGCGCGAGGTCTACGAAGCACCGGGCGCCATGGCGCTCATCACCGCACACAAGCACCTCGAAGACATCACGATCGAACGCGAGCAGGCCCGCTTCAAGGCGACGGTCGTCCAGCGCTGGGCCGAGCTGGTCTACGACGGACAGTGGTTCTCCCCGCTCAAGCGCTCGCTCGACGCCTTCATCGACGACACCCAGCGCTACGTCACCGGCGATATCCGCATGGTGCTGCACGGCGGGCAGGCCATCGTCAACGGACGCCGTTCCGGGACCTCGCTCTACGACTTCGACCTGGCCACGTACGACACCGGCGACACCTTCGACCAGTCGATGGCGCGCGGCTTCATCGAGCTGTGGGGGATGTCCGCCAAGGTTGCCTCCAGCCGTGACCTCCGGGTCGCCGGCCAGTGACTGAGGAGCAGGGCGCACGAGCGCAGGGGTCTCCGGCCGAGCGAAGCGAGGCTGGGGTGCGCTCGGGCACGAATGAAGGCGCGCTGTGGGGCGGACGGTTCGCCGGCGGCCCCGCCGACGCCCTCGCGGCCCTGAGCAAGTCCACGCACTTTGACTGGCGGCTGGCCCGGTACGACATCGCCGGGTCCAAGGCGCACGCCCGCGTGCTGCACAAGGCCGGTCTGCTGGACGACGCCGAGCTCGCAGGCATGCTCGCCGCCCTGGGCCGGCTGGATGACGACGTCGCTTCCGGTGCCTACCTGCCGGCGGAGTCCGATGAGGATGTGCATGGTTCGCTGGAACGCGGGCTCATCGAGCGCGCCGGCACCCGGCTTGGCGGCAAGCTCCGGGCCGGACGGTCACGCAACGACCAGGTAGCCACGCTGGGACGGATGTTCCTGCGCGACCATGCCCGGATCATCGCCCGCGGCGTGCTCGCCACGGTAGACGCCCTGGTGGACCAGGCCAGGGCGCACCACGGGGTGGCCATGCCCGGCCGCACCCACCTCCAGCACGCCCAGCCGGTGCTGCTCAGCCACCACCTGCTGGCCCACGCCTGGGCGCTGCTGCGCGACGTGCAGCGGCTTCAGGACTGGGACAAGCGCGCCGGCGTCTCACCCTACGGCTCGGGTGCCCTCGCGGGTTCCTCCCTTGGCTTGGACCCGGAGGCCGTCGCCGCAGATCTGGGCTTCTTCTCCGCGACGCACAACTCGATCGACGGCACGGCCGCCCGCGACGTCTTTGCCGAGTTCGCCTGGATCACGGCCATGATCGGCGTGGACCTCTCCCGGGTCTCGGAGGAAGTGATCCTGTGGGCCACGAAGGAGTTCTCCTTCGTCACCCTGCACGATTCCTACTCCACCGGATCCTCGATCATGCCGCAGAAGAAGAACCCGGACGTCGCCGAACTCGCGCGCGGCAAGGCCGGCCGCCTGATCGGCAACCTGACCGGGCTCCTGGCCACGCTGAAGGGCCTGCCGCTCGCGTACAACCGCGACCTGCAGGAAGACAAGGAGCCGGTCTTCGACTCCATCGAAACCCTCGAGGTGCTGCTGCCCGCGTTCACCGGCATGATCGCCACCATCACCTTCCACACCGACAGGATGGCCGAGCTGGCGCCGCAGGGCTTCTCCCTCGCCACGGATGTCGCCGAGTGGCTGGTCAAACGGCACGTCAGCTTTCGGGACGCCCACGAGATCACCGGCACCCTGGTCAAGGTGGCCGAGGCCCAGGGCCTCGACCTGCACGAAATCGACGACGCCGGCCTGGCCGAGATCTCCCCGCACCTCGTGCCCGAGGTGCGCGAGGTGCTCACCATCC
>JAODMA010000149.1 GCA_025464545.1 Arthrobacter sp.
CGGTCGATAGTCCCGTGGTTGTGGTCACCCCGACGGAAGGCGGGCCGGTCAGTCGATCCTGCGTCCGCCCAACCAGCTCACCATGGCGGGGTCGCGGTGGTCGAAGAACAGGCTCGCGCCGGCGTCCACGGCCGCGATCCGGCTCATCTGATCGTCGGTGAGGGCGAAGCCGAACACATCAGGGTTTTCGGCCATCCGTTCCGGGCGCACGGACTTAGGGATGACGACGACCTCGCGCTGGATAAGCCATCGGAGCACCACCTGCGCGACGGACTTACTTTGTTCCTCGGCGATGGCGCTGAGGACCGGATCGGTGAACAGGTTGTTGCGACCCTCGGCGAAGGGCCCCCAGGACTCGATCTGAACGCCGCGCTCGCGCATCAACGCCTGATCAGCCGCGCGCTGGTGGAAGGGGTGGGTCTCGATCTGGTTGACGGCCGGGATGATCTCGTTATGGTCGATGAGGTCGACAAGCCGGTCGGGGTGGAAGTTCGACACGCCGATCGCACGAGCCAGGCCTTCCTTGTTGAAGTCCTGCATCGCCCGCCATTCGCTGTAGTAGTCCCCGAGCGGCTGGTGAATCAGGTATAGGTCGACGTAGTCCAGTCCGAGTCGGCCGAGGGAGTTTTCAAAGGCTCGCCTGGTGTCGTCTTCAACGCTGCCGGTTGGGGCGTGCTGGATCCAGAGCTTAGTGGTGACGAAGAGGTCTTCACGGGCGATTCCGCTGGCCTTGATCGCGGCACCGACGGCCGCTTCGTTGCCGTATGAGGCTGCAGTGTCCAAGTGCCGGTAGCCGGCCGCAAGGGCTGCTTCTACGGCGGGCTGGGTTTCCTCCTCGGGGATCTGGAAGACGCCGAAGCCCAGGATCGGCATCTGGACTCCGTTGTTTAGGGTCACGCATGTGTACTCCACGCCTCAGCCCTCGATCCCGGTGCTGAGGCTGACTTCCCGCCATTGGTCGAGTTCCGTGCGTTCTGCCTGGGCCACGGCGGCAAACGCGTCGAACGCATCTTTGCCGAGCACCATCAGCGACGGCGGGTGCGCGCTTTCGGCGATCGCCAGGATGGCTTCTGCGGCCTTCGCCGGGTCGCCCGGCTGGGTGCCGTGAACCGTGTCGTTCTCCTTACGCCGTTTCCCGGCCGTCTCCGCGTAGTCCTCGATCGCCGTCGCGGACTGGGCGAGTGAGCGGCCGGCGAAGTCCGTGCGGAACGCGCCGGGCTCGATGACGGTGACGTTGATACCCAGCGGCCGCAGTTCCTTGTTCAGGGACCCGGACAGGCCCTCCAGGGCCGCCTTTGTTGCCGAGTAGTATCCGGAACCGGCCGGTGAGATGCGCGCTCCGATGGAGGAGATGTTCAGGATGGACCCTGCCCTTCTCGCGCGCATGCCCGGGAGGACTGCTTTGATCATGTCGACCGCGCCGAAGACGTGGGTATCGGACAATTGCCGGATGTCGGCGTCGTCCGCCTCCTCCACTGCGGCGCGGTACCCGTAGCCGGCATTGTTGACGAGTACGTCGATGCCTCCAAAGCGCGTCCGGGCCTGCTGCACCACCGAGTTGATCTGCGCCCGGTCGGTGACATCGAGGGGGAGGGCCAGTGCCGTGTCGGGGAAGGCAGCCGCCAAGTCTTCCAATGTGGCCGGGTTCCGGGCTGTGAGGACGGCGTTGTGGCCATGGGCGAGCACTGCTTGGGCGAGGGCCCGGCCCAGGCCGGTCGAGCTTCCTGTGATGAGCCATGTAGCGATGACGAAATCCCTTCCGTGGGGTGGTGTGCGCTACGGGCGGACGAGTACCTTGAGCGACTCGCGGTCGTCCATGGCACGGTAACCGTCCGGTACTTCGTCGAGGCCGATGGTGCGGTCGAAGACTTTGCCGGGGTTGACGGTGCCGTCCAGGACACCGGGCAGGAGCGTCTCGATGTAGGCCCGGACCGGGGCGGGCCCGCCGGTGAGCGTGATGTTCGGCCCGAACATGGAGCCGAAGCCGATCGGAGCGTCCTCGTACTGGGGCACGCCGACGCGGCTGATCACGCCGCCCGGGCGGATCACACCGAGCGCCTGGTCGTACGCGGGCCGGTGTCCCACGCACTCGAGGACGGTGTGGGTGCCGTCGCCGCCAGTGAGTTCGCGTACCTTCTCGATTCCGGCCTCGCCGCGCTCGGCGACGACGTCGGTGGCGCCGTATTCGATGCCAAGGTCGGTGCGGGCTTTGTGCCGGCCCATCAGGATGATGTGTTCGGCGCCCAGCTGCTTGGCGGAGAGCACCGCCATCAGACCCACGGCGCCGTCACCGATGACCGTGACAGTGGTCCGAGCGTTGACCCCTGCTTTGATGGCGGCGTGGTATCCGGTGCCGTAGACGTCGGAGAGGGTAAGCAGGGACGGCAGCAGCTCACTGTCCTCACTCACCGGGGCCTTGACCAGGGTGCCGTCAGCAAACGGCACGCGGACGGCCTCGGCCTGGGCACCGCCGATGCCGCCGGCCGCCCAGAACCCGCCGTGGCGGCAGGAGGTCTGCAGCCCTTCACGGCAGAAGTCGCAGGTCCCGTCGGACCAGGCGAACGGGGCGATGACGAAGTCTCCCTTTTTGAGGGTCGAGACGTCCTTGCCGGTTTCCTCGACCACGCCGATGAACTCGTGGCCCATCGGCGATCCCTGATGGGACTTTGGCATGCTGTGGTACGGGTGCAGGTCGGATCCGCAGACGCACGATCGCACGATGCGCACCAGCGCGTCGGACGGGTCCTGCAGGACCGGGTCGGGCACGCTCTCAACCCGCACATCGCCGGCTCCGTACATAAAAGTTGCTCGCATCTGAGTGTCTCTCCGTGTTTTCGGTCGTTTGATAAAAAGTTTCAGGTCCACTGAATAGGTAACAGCACAATGGTTCCGGTGGACAGGTACTGTCAGACCACCCCTGACGCAATCCGTGGACCTTTTACTCCGCTGTCCTCAGGTAGCGGTCCAACTCGGCCGGATGGTCGGGACGGGTGATCCGTTCGGCCATGCCGGGGAGCTCCTTCTTGCGTCCCTGCGGGCGTCCTGAGATTTCCGTGAGAGCTGGTCCTGGTGGGAGGACCGTGCGATGGTGACTTGGGTGGCGGTCATCCTGCGAGGAGCCGGGCAAGGTCCTCGCGGACGGGCGCGGGTTCCTTGTTGAGCGGGAGGTTCTGGGGGTCCTTGACGCCGTCCAAGGCGCCGGCGGCGTCTGATACCACGCTGCCGAACAGGCCTTCCCAGTCCGCCGTGGGCGCGCCCGAAGCGGCGTAAAGTTCGAAGGTCTTGCCCAGGGCGGCGTCGGTGAGCAGGCTTTGGATGAGGACTTCGGCGACGTGTTCGCGGCGGACGGCCCCTGAAGCGGTGTCGCCTTGTCCGAGCACGAGATGTTCGCCGGCGCTGCTGTCGAACCAGCTCGGACGCACGATCGTGTAGGGGACGCCACTGAGCCTGACAAGCCGTTCGGACCGGCGCTTCCAGTCGAGAAGCTCCTTGTACGCACCTTGGCTGCGGGTGACGTTGATCGAGGTCATCAAGGCTGTCCGAGGGCGCCGGCCATTCAGGGCGGACAGTATGTTAGCCACGCCGCCGTAGTCAACATCCTGGTACGAAGCGCGTACGCCATTCGCGCCGTGGGTGAAGACGATCGCGTCGATGTCCTTTACCGCAGCCCCGAGCGTGGCCGGATCTTCGAGGTCGCCTTGGACGATTTCGACTCCCGAAACGGTTTTCCGCGCTGACTCCCGGTCCCGGGCCAGGGCGCGAACCTGGAGTCCGTGCCGGACTGCGGCCTCGACGGCCAGCCGTCCGATCCCTCCGGTGGCGCCGACAATAAGAACGAGGGGTGATTTTTCAGCGGTCATGGTGTTTCTCCATCGGTGGGAAGCGTCTTAAGACTGGGGGCAGTGGGGTCCGGCTGGCCGGACAGGGGTTTGGAGTTGCGGCGTGCGGCGCGTTCCGCGGGAACGATAAGCACCAGTGCCATCAGCAGCGCGGCGGCCAGCATGAGCGATCCGCCGGTATAGGCGATGGCAACGCTGCCGGCAAGTGAGCTGGCGTTGGCCGAAACCGCGACCAGGACACCGACGCCGAGGGCACTTCCGAGCTGGTGTGAGGTGTTGACCAGGCCGGAGGCGGCTCCGGCGTCCTTGGCGGTGACTCCAGCGATGCCGGCAGCCGTGAGCGGGGCGAACCCGAGGCCCTGTCCGATGCCGATCAGCACCAGCGGGAGCGCGACGCCGGTGAGGTAGGGCGCCTCGGCGGTGATGGCGCTGAGCCAGGCCATTCCCGCTAGTGTCAGGGCGAGTCCCGTGGCCAGCAGGGGTGCGTTGCCGAAGCGGTGCGTGAGCCGCGGTACGGCCAGTGCGACGAAGAAGTTCACCACCGTCATGGGGAAGAAGGCGACGCCGGCCTGCAGCGGGTTGTAGCCGTAGACACCCTGCAGGAACTGCGTCGTGAAGAAGAAGAAGCCGATCATGGTGCCCGCAAAGAGGAGCCGGGCGGTGTAGGCGCCGGCGCGTTCCCGGCTGGCGAAGAGGTGCAGCGGCATGATCGGCTGCTTGACCTTCCGCTCGTTGATCACCAGCAGGGTCAGCAGCACGACGGCCGCGACCAGGGCGGTGACCGTTTCAGGTGCAGCCCAGCCGGCGTCGGTGGAGTTGACGATGGCGAAGACGAGGGCACCCATGCCCAGGGTCGAGCAAATGGCACCGAGGACGTCGAAGCGGCCCGAGGCCCGAGGGGAATCCGGGATGACCCTGACCGCAGCGATGACCATAGCGATGCCGATGGGCACGTTGAGGAAGAAACCTGCCCGCCAGGAGACCCATTCGGTGAGGGCGCCGCCGACGAGGAGGCCCAGGCTGGCCCCGATACCCGCGACGGCGCCGTAGGAAGCGACGGCACGGGTGCGTTCCCGGCCCGCGGCGAACGTTGCCGTCAGCAGCGACAGTGAGGAAGGTGCAACCACCGCGGCGCCGATTCCCTGCAACGCCCGGGCGGCGTTCAGCCTCCAGTCATTTGGGGGTGCCCCGATCAGGAGCGTGGCGAAGGCGAACACCGAGAGGCCGGCGATGAACACCCTGCGCCGGCCTAGGATGTCGCCAAGGCGGGCACCGAGCAGCAGCAGACCGCCGAACACCAAGGTGTACGCGTTCTGTACCCAGGACAGTCCGGTGGCCGAGAGGTTCATCTCCGCCTGGATTCTGGGCAGGCCGGTGAAGATGATCGAGTTGTCCAGGATGATCATGAAGTAGCTGACGAGGATGATCGCCAGAATCGCCGTCGGGCGGACCCGGGCCGGTGGCACAGCTGTGGTGGTGTTCACGAATGTCCTTCTCGCTTGGAGGATCGGCGGCAGGCTTTTGATCGTCGGTGGATCTAGCTCACCACCCCCACCGAAACCGCGGGAGTGCCTGTTGTTCCAT